>QMYL01000231.1 GCA_003662645.1 Candidatus Bathyarchaeota archaeon | reverse complement strand
GTATACCTCCGGCAATAGGCTCTCATCTATCCCGGCTAGTTCGAGTATCTCCGTGGACCACCTCTTCCTCCTTATGTCAAGCATCATGGTCCTCGTGGCGACTGAGAGGTCTATGGCTGCCTTGCCGCACAGCTTGAAGTTTACGTAGTCCTCCCAGCATAGGAGCTTAGACGTCTCCCTGTATAGCTTGGGTTCGTTCTCCCTCAACCACTGTATCTTCGGAAGCGTGTAGATGGGCATGTATGATGTTAGGGGTTGACCAGTTATCTTGTATATCTCCTCAGCTCCGAAGTTCTCCTCCCACCACTTGGTCTGCTCCTCAGCCCTAGCGTCGAAGGTTGTCATACTCCAATAGAGAGGGTTTCCATCCTTATCGAGCGGGATGAAGGCCTCACCTAGGACGCACGTGCTGACCGCTGCGATCCGTTTCGGGTCTACTGCTCCCTCGATGCTCTCCCTGACGGTCTTGACTATTGTATCCCAAACCTCGCTGGGGTTGAGCTCGGACCACTCCGGTCTTCTGTGGTATAGTTTATACTCTCCATAACTTGATGAGACTATCCGACCTTTCTGGGTGAAGATTATAGCCTTACACCCGGTCGTTCCAACATCCAAACCCATAAGGTACATTACATCTCCCTTCTGGGGACAGCTTTGGATGAGCCATTAATTACTGATCTACATGGTGGATAAAACTTTTAGGCATAAAAAACGTTTATAATGGTCCACTGATCGAAAGACTTTTCTTATTGAACCCTTGTTTATTTCTCTCACAACCGGTGGTTCAGTGATGGAGAAGGGTCGGAGGTGTCTAGCCGTCATACGGGTTCGTGGCATAAGCGATGTTTGGAGTGAGATAGAGGACACCCTAAAGATGCTCAATCTCACCCGTAACTGCCACGCCACCCTGATAGATGATAGGCCATCATACCTCGGCATGTTAAAGAAGGTCCAGAACTACGTAACTTGGGGCGAGGCCTCGAAGGAGGCGATCCTACTCCTCCTTAAGAAGAGGGGGAGACTCATCGGGGATAAGAGGATAGATGACGAATACGCCAAGAGGCTTGGCTACCAAACCCTGGATGAGCTTGCAGAGGCCATCTACAACCTTGAGGTGAACTTCAAGGAGCTTCCGGAAATAAAGCCAGTCTTCAGGCTTCACCCCCCAAGGGGCGGATATAAAGGCAAGATCAAGAGAAACTATAGGGTTGGAGGCGTGACTGGATATAGAGGCAAGGCGATAAACGACCTAATAAAGAGGATGGCCTAAGAAAGTTCAGGGAAATGTAGAAATTGATAAGGTGAGGTGAGTGCCTCACAAGCTCAGGAAGATAAGGAAGAAACGCGGTTCGAGGACTTGCGGTTACGGTAGGGTGGGGCAGCACCGGAAGTCTAGCTCTAAGAGTAGGAGGAAGGTTGGGAGGCATAAACACGGCTGGTCCTACGTGGTCAAGTATGAGCCGGACTACTTCAGGAGGATAGGCTTCACATCCCCGAAGAGCTTGATTAGACGGGTGAACACAATAAACGTCGGAGAACTTGAGGAGATTATCTACAAGGTCTCACCGGGCAGGCGGAAGGGGAAACCCCTCATAGACCTAACCAGTATGGGCTACGATAAACTTTTGGGTAAGGGTGAGATAACCCGGCCGGTTGTGGTTAAGGTTCAATCCTACTCCAGAAGGGCCTTAGAGAAGATCGAGAAGGCTGGTGGGGAGATAATAGCCGGGTGACAGTAAGGTTAAAGGTTAATTACTAAGAAATGTAATAATGAAGAAATAGTGGTGGGGTTCATCGTTAGTTTGGTGGAAGGGTCTTGGCTGGAAGGTTTCTGAAGGCTTTCGAGCCCATATCGAGGTTCATACCAGAGGTTAAGCCCCCTGAGAGGAGGGTTAGATTCACAGAGAAGCTACTTTGGACCGCCCTAGCGTTAATCATATACCTCGTGATGAGTGAGGTTCCGCTCTACGGTATAGGCCTAGGCGGGCCGCAGGACAGCCTACTGTACTACCGTGTAATCTTCGCATCGAGCAGGGGTTCACTTATGGAGCTCGGTATAGGACCCATAGTCACCGCCGGGCTGATCCTCCAACTCCTAGCCGGGTCGGGTTTCATAGAATGTGACTTCTCAAACCCAGAGGATAGGGCACTCTTCACCGGTGCAAGTAAGGTCCTCTCCCTAGTTATGACTGGAGCTCAAGCCTCAGCCTACCTGATTAGTGGTTTGCTGGGCAACCTGAATCCGTCGCAGTCGGTCGTCGTCTTCATGGAGTTGATGATGGCCGGATTGATAGTTATGCTTCTAGATGAGATGATACAGAAGGGCTGGGGTATAGGAAGCGGTATAAGCCTATTCATAGTGGCCGGTGTAGCCCAGCGGATAATGCTCGACTGCTTCTCAACCTTCCCAGCTCCGGGAAGCGACCCAATGAGGTATCAGGGAGTCATAGTAGCCCTAGTTTACGCCCTAGCTAACGGCAGACCATTAGACAACATAATAT
>QMYL01000230.1 GCA_003662645.1 Candidatus Bathyarchaeota archaeon | reverse complement strand
GGATAAACCCTACCCTAAGGGCGAGAAAATATATGCCCCGATAAGAAATGTAGATCGCTTTGAACATCCAGTAGTTTCGCTTCCAAACTGGGAGGTAAATAAAATCTCTTGGAGTATCCAACCCAAAAGGTGATTAAAGGAGAATCATGAAGAAAAGAATAAAGCCTCTAAAAGTGGATAAACTTAGATACTCCTTGAGCGTTAGAACTACGCTCTTACTTCTAAATCTAATGTTAGCATCGATTTCCCTAGTGAATCCTCGAGGGGCTGCCTTAAACCAGACCGGATATGACCAGCATGAGAGCCTTGAAGAAGCTTTTAAGATCACTCTACTAAACCTTTACAAGGGTCCAGAGTTTGTGAATTTAAATACGGGGATCCCCTATGAGTCCATCTCCCTCACTGAACGTAAGGGTCTAAGCCAATTTGGATCTGGCGGGGATGTATGTGAGATGTTTACCCCTTTCTGGATCTATTACATTGCCACACAAGATGAAGATGTAGGTGAAATAATATCAATAGTTACTGAGAGTATGATAGCTAATTATGATCCTGGAACGGGACTGATAGGTTCACATATATATGATATGTCTTCTAACATCCTTCACGAGTATACTGGCTCTCAACGTTATGGTTACTGGAGTGACGCTGAGCATGGAGGGGAGGCTCTTATGTATTCAATATTCCCCTACGCATGGTTCTTTAAGAGCAAAAGTGCTATCCAATGTTTAGAGCGGTATGCCAGAACCATGCTATCAATAAACAATGAAACTGGATATGTACACTTCCATCTGTACATCGGGTTAGAACCAAATGGTAAATGGAAATTTCTCGACTTTGATGGAGAGAGGCGCATGGTTCCACCGGATCCTCAAGCCTACTCAGATATGATGGAGTTCTGGTGGATCCTTCCACTTCTGGAGGCAGCCCTAGTGACTGAGAATCAAACCCTAAGAGAACAGATAATATCTAGGGTTAGGAGGGTTATGGATAATATAATAGAGCTTCAAAATGAGACTACTGGACAGGTGCCAACTGTCTTCAAGATGGATGGAAGCTTCGGGATGCTTCACAATAACTATTTTGGGTGGACTGTGGGTATGTACGATTACCAGAATTGGATAAGGGCTTCCTATTTCATCCATCATCTAACAGGCGACTCAAAATATATTAGAGTCTTAGATCGCTTCTGGGATTGGTACTTCAGCTATCCAGGCTTCCCAGTTAATTTCCATCAGCGTTATGACAACTCACTGGGTGTCCCCATTGGTCCTGGAGGTCTATCAGCTCTTAATCCTCTCTCTCAATACGTATTTCACGCCTACTATACAGGGAATATGAAGCATATGGATAAAGTGATGGAATGGGTAGATACCCTCCCATCTACGGGTGATGGGGTATCCTTTATGCTAGCTAAAGCCTTAGCCTATATCGTAACTGGTGATAGAAGCTACCTAGAGGTAGCCCTATCAGCTGAGAAGAGTTATAGAAAGAATCATTTCTTCAATATAGCTGGATACCGTTACTACCTCGAGGATTCCGAAGTTGCAGCTTCTCATAAGGCTGAATCCGACTTCTTTAGGGGACGCATTGCGAATCTAATTCTTGCCAAGAACTTCGGGGATGAAACTTATGGACTTATAGGCTGGAATGGTAGAGACCTCCTAGCCTTAGGCTGGTTGGTTCCGGCATTCAATGAACTAGCTAAGAGAGAACCGTACGATACTGCGGAGCCTACTGCCCGCATATACATCTCATGGCTTAAGGGCGACCTACCTAGGTTTAGGGGGATCATAGGAAAGAACCCATTTTCCCATCTGGTTCATCACCTAATAACGAGGAGCCTAATAGATTCAGCTGAGAATGCACTTAAAGAGGCGGAGAAATCTTATAACAACGGACATTACGTGGATGCCAAGAACCATGTGATCTCTGCATATGAATTACTACGAGAATATAAGGAGAGGACGATCTATTATACCGATATCTTGATGAAACTTATAATCTCAATATCGGGAGTTTGCATCATCCTATTTCTGTGGAGATTACGATCAAGAATCTCAAAGATACTCGAAGAGTTAAGAGATTTCCTTTTGAAGTATGGTGAGATATAGTTAACTTTTGAATAGTCGCACTGAACCCTAATCAGCAGATTGAACCATCATCCACTTCTCTAAGTGAATTTTACAATCATCATTAGTGACCTAACTATAGCGAGGTGAAAATTCGCCTAAAGAGAGAGGAAATTATACCGTCCTCAACGAGTGTGCGTGCACAGATAGAATTACTGTCAAAAATAATTACATTAGCTCTACTTATTAACAAGAACATGCAAAACTTTTCCGTGGGTTATAGCGAGTATGATGGCCTAATCCTCGGCTTCACCTAGGAGAGCTAACTGGCCCCTATCCCTCCATTTAATCAAGCTAACTTGATTGTTTAGGCTTCCAAGACCTCTACATGCCATAGACGTTTCTATCACAAATAGAAAAACTCAAGAACTCTTGATT
>QMYL01000229.1 GCA_003662645.1 Candidatus Bathyarchaeota archaeon | reverse complement strand
TACATAAGGGCTAAATGCTCCTTCCAATTCTTAGTTCTTAGGGAAGATCTAAAGCGAAACTCCCTAGAACACTTTGCCATATCACTCTTAAACCCAGAACTCAACGATTAATCCAATCCCACCCAGACGGCCTCTTCAGGAAAACTAAGGTTTAAACAGATAACCAAGCCTCAAACGATCCACACAATCTTTATACAAAG
Source organism: Candidatus Bathyarchaeota archaeon (assembly GCA_003662645.1). Lineage (GTDB taxonomy): Archaea > Thermoproteota > Bathyarchaeia > Bathyarchaeales > B26-1 > B17-G17. Next base: position 2,345 of record QMYL01000229.1, on the reverse strand, counting down.
AACGGAAGCAACTCTCTCACTAATATTCTTGAAATTTTTATTTAGTTGTGTTACCTGAACCGTATATACAAGCTAATTACCGATCAGTAGGTTGTACAGGAAGACTTTCGCCCCTCCCGTGGAGGAGCACCTCCGCTTGTACATGATGGCGGAGGAGAACCTTGACGCCGAACTTATCCGCGCGTCAGCCTACAAGGCTATTCTCGTCCTATCGACTACAGAGATCTGCGGAGCGACTTCGTCTGTGGCTGGAGAGTAGGGGCCTCAACGAGTTGGTGCGTTATCTCGATCGGTATCTGAGAGAGCCCTAATGTTGTGGGGTTTTTAGATGGTTATCTGGGGTTAGATCTGGAGCTGGTTATGCTATTCCCTATGGAAGATTCTTAGATGTATATTACAAAAGGTTTCAATCTTTATATGTGCTTATGAGATAAAAATTTGTTTGGTGGTTATTTTGGGTTGTTGTAAGAAGCTTCAGCGTATTGAAGCTAGTCAAGAGCCTTGGGGTCGCGGGTGGATAATTGAGGATGTATGGATCGATAAAAAGAAGGAGTATGAGACCTGGGGGTGATTTTAGATGGTGAAGGATCGCTCTATTTATTGGAACCGGTTTATTAGTAGGTTACGTGAGCGTTTTTCCAGTTCAGAATGGGGTATGATTAATCAGCGGATAAACGCTTGTAAAAGGCTTGCGGATTCTTCTGAGAGGTTGGCGTGTCTTATCAAGTTGTGGGAGGAGTATCGGGTAACTGATAGAGATGGGATGGTGGCTTATGCTTTAGGTGAGGAGTTAGAAAACCAAGGTCGACTACAAGAGGCTCTTTATTATTATGAAGAGGCTGAGAGGAGGTTTCCTAAGCAAGAATGGAAAGATAGGGCGAGAAGTGCAATATTCAGGGTTAAGAGTAAGATTGAGTCTGAGAAGAGACCGAGTCTTCCAGAGGTTAGTAAATTGCTCGAGTATTTGGATCCCGAGACAACTCTATTTGTGGTTTCATGCACAAAGCAGAAGATTTGGGATGAGGAGCCGGATGCTCCTCCATATGTTCCGGCGAGGTATGCGTATCGTGGCGATACATTCATGAGAGCTATGCGTTTCTTTGAACGGCATAAGATCGAAGCGAGGGGATTTAGGTGGATTATTCTAAGTGCAAAGTATGGTTTTATTGAGCCGTGGCATCCAATCGGCAATTACGATGTAACGTTCCATGATGAGAGGACGGGTCCGATATCGGATGATACTCTATATTCTCAGGTTATGTATCAGGAGAGGTGGGGTGGTGTTCGGCTTAAGGATTTCAGAGTGATCTGTTGCTTTTGTAGTCAAACATATATGGATAAGATAATCAAATCCTTTAGGGATACTGGCGCCAAGATTATCGATGGCTTTAGGCTTGAGAAAGTTTCTGTAAGGAAACCGGTAGAGCCTGTTAGGAAGGTATCAGTTATGAGTCGGAGAGAGCCGCCTAAGGCCATAGATTTTCAGATGGCGTTACAAGAATTCTTTAGTTTGGCGGAGAGTAGGGGAGAGAAGTATATCGATATTACTTCGGGTGAGTTGCATAGGTATGTTGGGGGTTATCCTGGGCCTAATCACAGGATGCCAGTTTGCTGTGATGTTATGAGGAGGATGATGCAGGCTGGTGATGAAATATTATATGAGCCACCTAAAGGAAAAGGGGCAACCCTTAAAATTCGATACTATCTTCCAAGACTGTGTTAACTTAAAGTGTTTATCTATTTCTTCAATTATTTTTTCTGTATTTTTCTTTTTTGCGAGATTTTCTATTTCTTCTATAATTTCTTTTGGTTAATTTTATATGGCTTCTTTAGTGCCATAACTATCATTATGATTACGGTAATGAGTAGTAATGGAACCGCGTAAATTGAGTTGCGCATCACATTTGAGATATAGGAGGATAGTATTGCGGATGATAATAAAAGAATTATACCGATGTTTGATATTTTGCGGGTTGGTTCCCACGAAAACTCTATAAGGTTCTCTAATTCTGAATAGTTATGAATTTTCTTTCCTTTAATAATATGAGCATTACGGCTACTCCTATCTTCTCCTTAAATATTATAGCAACAACCATAGAATTAGCATCACAAATATACCCGTGAAGAATCCAAGCCAGAACTTGCTTCCTTTATTTTCATAAGCCATTTTCCACTTAACAGTTTCCTTTATTTCCTTCAGCATTAAACCAGCTACTTGATCTGGCGGCATTTCCTTTATCAGTTTTGCAACCTCTTTAATCCAAGCTTCGTCTCGCTTCCTTTGTTCCGCCTCGATCTTTCCGGTTGCTCTTCGACCCTTTCTCATCCTCGCTTCTTCCTTTGCC
>QMYL01000228.1 GCA_003662645.1 Candidatus Bathyarchaeota archaeon | reverse complement strand
GCTCAGGCCTTCGGTGGGAGCGGAATTAAGTCGGATCAAATCCCATCGCCTTGGCAGTAGCCGGCCGTAAAATTCCTTTTTATTAAAAAATAAAGGAGGGGGTGGCCAGATTGGGGTGCTACAGCCTAAACGCTGCGGATGCGGTAGGAGTGGCCGTAGCCCTATCCCTACTCGGGTACGCGGTAGGCAACCTTATCAGGTTCCTTCCAGGCGTGTCGAGGTCTACTAGGGCCTCGGCCGCGTCCATGGTCGATTACGCGGTAGCATGTCTTATGTTCGCTGCATTTGCCGGTGGGATAGTCGGGTTACTAGACTCCGTGATAACGGCTTTCGTCCCAGCCCCCTATCTAGAAGACCCAGCCTCATGCAAGCTTGTTGAAGACTTCTTCCAAAACTCTGTCTGGAAGGCCGCAGCCATCATTGGGGGGTTGGGTGGGATTGCGGCAGCCCTCCCCTTCATACCCGTTGTTGGGGCCGCCATCAGCATAGCCTTCACGGTGGCGGTTGCACCTCTCCTCATAATATTAGGGTCGATCATACTCCCCACCTCAGCCCTAAACTACGTCATCGTCGCGGCATTCAAGTGGGCCGGCCCCTTCCTGTTCCCAGCGGGGGTTGCGGCCATAGCGACTCCGAATAGGCTTCTCAAGGGCTTAGGCGCCGTCCTGATAAGCTTCGCCATAGTCTTCTACACGGCGTTACCCATCATACCATACGCCGTCATATCCATAATGGGCTGGTCCGGCCCCGAGGAGTTCCTTAAGACATTAGGTGAATACGAGAGTCAGATCGAAAGCCTGAAGGAGAGCCCGACCGCTGGGATCTTTGACGTATTCAACATAACCAAATTCTACGAAACCGTCATAGACTGGGCGGTTGCTTGCCTGCTGACGGCTGTTTTCGTCGCGATAGCCTTCGCGGCCGCTAGAGGCCTATCCCAGAGCTTAGGAGGTGTGTCCGCAAGTGTTTGAGGAGATTCAGGTTCCTGAGCTTACCCCAGAGGCCGTGAGGGCTACAGGGGCCTACAGCTTCGCGGTTGCAGTATGCCTGTTGACGTTCACAATATCCTTCCTAATATGGAGATTAATTCCACTGTCGCGCTCGACTAGGGCTGAGGCTAGGTACACTTGCATGGCCTCACTCATCAGCCTCGGCATACTCTGCACCCTCCTCTCAGCCGAGTTCATGATATCCATGCTGAACCAACATTTAGGAATCCCAGACTGGAGATCGGTTCTAGACCAAACCCCCTACATAGTAAAGCTCGGAGAATATTATCTCGAGTTCGTTAGGTGGGCGCTGATACCCTTGGTCGCTGCGATGGCGATCCTAGGCTTCCTCTCATGGGTCTTCCTTCCAGCCAGCTTCATAATCACGCTCATTCACGGGGTCTTTCAATACGCTGGCTTCCTGCTCGTCATGGTCGGCGTCGTCGCCACGATGGCAATACTCCTAGCGAAGATAATACAGCTGATAGCGTTCATCGCGAAACATGCTTATCTTCTGATAGCCGCGGGGGTGGCCGCCTTCCCGGTTAAGTGGCTGAGGGGGCTAGGCGTATCCCTCATAATATTCGGCCTCGTAATGTTCTATGGGCTCCCCGTAGCCTTAGGCATGGTTCAGCATACGGCGTCGCCTACCTTGGATGAGAGCGAGCTCGTGAAGGCGAGGCTCCTAGACGCCTTAAACGAGGAGAGCGTCCCGGTAAACCTATACGTCTCGGACATGGAGGGCTACTCTCTTCCATGGAGCTACATCACGATGAACAGCTCCGTCGAATACACATATCCATCAATCCTAACGAATTACACCCTACCTTCAGGATCCTATGAGGTTGGCTGGATCTCAGAGGAGAACCTCACGGTTGCACGCCATAACTTCACCTATACCAGGTTCTACAACGGGTCTGTCGCCACACGCATATTCGAGTCGAGCGGCTATCTCCCCATAGATATGTTAAGGATCGGCATCATATCTGTGGAGTCGCTTCGAGGAGCCCATCCGCTTGCGCTGATCAAGTGGCCCGGCCTGACCAGGACTGTTCTATATAGGGAGACCGAGGTCGAGAAGCTCTGGTTCATGGGCTTCGAGTTCAACGCCACGCCCCGCACACTTCAAGTCAGCTCCGGAATCGACATGGAGCATCCAGACCCAGCGCTAAAGAACATAAACTCCACTCAAGAATACTACGATTACATATATTCTAGGAGCCCAATAGTCGTGGTACAGGCGCCCACGATAGACAGCCTCAACCTAAACTCGACGGCGATAGCCTTCTACTCAAACGAGTCGTATAAATTCGTTGAGAGGCTGGGTAAGGGCGACTACCTTTTCAAGTTCAACCTCACTAGGAGAAGCTACCACTGCTGGGTATCTAGGGTCGAGAACGTAACCGACCCCGAGACGAACGAGACCAAGATAATCAAATACTATAAGGCTAGGGCGACATATTATGGCGAGGCACCCGAAGACCTCTACACGGCCCACCTGCCGGATCTAGTATCCGATCCGAGGGCGAGCATAGCCTCCTACAAGGCTTTAGATGGGAAGGGATT
>QMYL01000227.1 GCA_003662645.1 Candidatus Bathyarchaeota archaeon | reverse complement strand
TACGACCATCCACACACTTGAGATGGACGTGCATTCCCTTTAAGGCTTGCAGTTAAAACAAATTACCGACGGTTCTTCTTATTTAGGGTGATGGATATCTAATAGAGAGGAGACTAAACGCTTAGAAGCTGGCGGAGAATCGAAGGGATGAAGGGCAGCTTAGAGGGGAGGATCAAGGCCATCTGCAGTGAGGTGTTGAGGAGAACCAGGCCGGGTAGGGAGGAGAGGCTCAAGACCCTCCGCTTCGTTGAGAGCTTGGTGGATAGGCTTAGGAGTAGGTTGCAGGCTGCCGGTTTGGAGGTAGACGTCAAGGTTCAGGGGTCCGTGGCAAAGGATACTTGGCTTGCAGGTGAGAAGGATATCGACGTATTCATGATGGTCCCGAAGGTTTATGGGAGGGCTGGCTTCAAGAGGGTTCTGGAGGTTGCTAAGGAGGTCGCTGGTTCAAGCTTCATCGAGGCCTACGCTGAGCATCCATACATCCAGGCTGAGATGGACGGATACACGGTTGACTTCGTCCCCTGCTTCAAGGTTAGGAGCGCACTCGAAGCCTGTTCATCTGTCGATAGGACACCACTCCACACACAATATGTTAAGGGTAAATTAGATGAGAGATTCAAGGATGAGGTCCGCCTCCTGAAGAGGTTCATGAAGGGTATAGATGTATATGGGGCTGAGATAAAGGTTGGGGGTTTCAGCGGATACCTCTGCGAGATCCTCACACTCCACTATGGAGGTTTCATCGAGACCTTGAGGGCTGCCTCGAGGTGGCGTAGGAGGGAGCTGATAGACCATGAGGGCTACTATAGAGGCAGGGAGAATGAAGCCCTCAAAATATTCCATGACGATGCCCTGATAGTCATAGACCCCGTCGATGAGAGGCGGAACCTGGCCTCATCTATCAGGGATACAAAACTGAACGAGTTCATAGCGGCCGCCAGGGAGTTCCTAAATAGGCCTTCTATTGAGTTTTTCTATCCCGGGGAGGTTAGGCCTATCCCGGTTGACAGTTTGGTTAGAGGTCTAACCCTCCGCGGTTCCTCAATCGTCTTCTTGAGGTTTAGGGTTGGGGGTTTGGTTCCGGATGTTCTGTGGGGGCAGCTGTATAAGTCTGAGAGGGCCATAAGGAATCTAATACTCAGCTACGACTTCAAGATAATACGTAGCCGCGTCTGGAGTGATGATAGGGAGAACGCTGTAATATTATACGAGCTGGACAGCCACCTCCTACCGCCGGTTAAGAGGCATGTCGGCCCACCGATCGACAAGAGGGAGGACTGCGGTAGGTTCTTAAGCAAGTATCTGGGAGCGGAGGAGACGGTATCCGGTCCATGGATCGAGGGTGACCGCTGGGTTGTAGAGGTTAGGAGGAGATACCGTGATGTCATCGAACTCTTGAGGGATAAGCTGGCGGATGGAGGGATCGAGGTTGGTGTAGCCCGCCAGATATCGGAGGCTATGGCTGGTTCATTAGAGGTTCTACTGAATGGGGAGATAGCGGAATTCTACCGATCCAGCCATGACTTCGCCGTCTTCTTAACTGAGTATTTGAGGGGTAAGCCAAGGTGGCTTAGCCGTTCCTGACATGGTGGTCCCTGATGGGTGAGGTTGTCCCGGTAGACCGCCTTGATGAAGGGAGGTATGGAATAGTCATCTGTTATCCCAAACCGAGCCATGGGGAGTTCGTTAGGCGCCTTGATGAGATGAGGAGGTTGGGCGTTGAGGCGATAGAGTTTACCGGTCAGAAGTTGATATCGAACATTCCAGTTCTGGGTAAGGGCTGTGTGGGCATAGTTGTAATAGCCCATACGGAGGCTGGTAGAGCCGCCCTGAAGATTAGGAGGGTTGACGCCGATAGGGCTGAGATGCGTCGTGAGGCCCTCCTCCTCGAGAGGGCGAACTCGGTTGGCGTCGGTCCTAGGCTTCTATCCTTCACCGATAACCTCCTCTTGATGGAGTTCATCGATGGGATGTTACTCCCGGATTGGGTCTCATCCTTGGTTGGTGGGGGTGAAAACGAGAGGATTCGTATGGTCTTGAGGGATATACTCACCCAATCCTATAGGCTGGATCGGATAGGTTTGGATCATGGTGAGCTCAGCCAAGCGTCGAAGCATATAATCGTTGGTCCCGGGGATAAGGCTTACATTATAGACTTCGAGTCTGCCAGTCTGGATAGGAGGGTCTCGAACCTTACATCGGTCTCCCAGTTCCTCTTCATTAGTGGTAGGGTTGCAAATATGCTCAGGAGCGAGCTTGACGGGTTTAGGGGAGAAGAAGCCTTGATCGAGGCTCTGAAAGCCTATAAAAGGAACCCCGCGGAGGAGAGTTTCCGCAGGGTCTTGAGGGTTTGTGGCCTATGAGGCTGGCTTACTCCCCCTTTTTAGACCTCAACTATCCTGCAGTTCAGGCGCTTTATTATCTCCTCAGCCTGGGATGGTGTGACCTTGATCGTGTAGAGCATCCTTGGGGTTCTGAGTTTAAGCTTCACGATATCCTTGAGCCTCTTCACCCTACAGTGGTCCGCCCTCTCAGATATCCTTATGAACTCCTCGACGTCGAAT
>QMYL01000226.1 GCA_003662645.1 Candidatus Bathyarchaeota archaeon | reverse complement strand
TTTCAAACCGTTTCCTTTACACAGAAAATTCTGGGTCCGGCGTCGGCTCCCACCCCCACCAAGAGAAACTTGGATTTTTGGCTACAGCTCATGGGGATAACCGTTATATTTATCGATGCTAAGGAGATAAGATAACTCTAGGTTGAATAAAGATATTGGGAATGAAAATAGTATGAAACCAGTATCCTTTGGAGTCGTCGGGGTCGGCGGATACGCCAAAGCCCATATATACGCCGTTGAAACCCTGGAGAAGGAGGGGTTGGGTAAACTATCAGCTGTCGTCGTAAGGAACCCGGATAAGTATAGGAGCGCCGTGGAGCACCTCACTGAGAGGGGTGTGAGGATCTATAGGAGCTATGAGGATATGTTGGGGGAGGAGGCTGATAGGATTGAGGTGGTGACTCTCCCGGTTGGCATACCCTACCATAAGGAGATGACGATAGCAGCCCTCGAGGCCGGGTTTAACGTCATAGTTGAGAAGCCGCCTGCTGTAACAATACAAGACATAGATGAGATGCTTAAGGCTGAGAGGGAGTCGTCACGGTTCTGCGCTGTTGGGTTCCAGTCCCAGTCGGAGAATACCGTCCGAACATTGAAGAGGCGCATATGCGAGGGTAGACTCGGCGAAATAAGAGAGGTCGTTGTGAAGGGGAGGTGGAAGAGGCTGGACTCATACTATGAGAGGAACGCATGGGCTGGAAAGTTCATGCATAACGGGAGGTACGTCCTTGACGGTACAATCTGCAACCCTCTAGCCCACTACCTGATGAATGGGTTGTACTTTGCCAGCACGGAGTGGGGGGAGGCTGCAAACCCGGTTAGGGTTAGGGCTGAACTTTATAGGGGCCACAGGATAGAGGGTGAGGATACCTCATGCCTTGAGGTGGAGACTGAGGGTGGGTCGATGATTTACTTCTTCGCAACCCTATGTGCGCCGAGGAATGAGAGGCCGCACCACGAGATCGTCGGCTCTGAGGGCGTGGCTAGGTGGACCACGGGTGGAGATGTATACATAGAGTACCGAAACGGCGAGAGTGAGGTCATAAGGTACGATGAGAGGAGTGGGAGGGTTGAGCTCTTCAGGAACGCCGCAAGGTACTTGCGAGGCGTAGATGGTGAACTCAACTGCCCGCTGGAGTTGACCAGGCCCTTCGTCTTAGCCCTGAATGGAGCCTACGAATCCTCTGGGACTATAAGGAGCATCCCTGAGGAGCATCTAATCATCAGGGAGGAGGAGGGTTCAATCTCAACGACGATAAATAATATAGTTGAGATAATCGATGAGGCCTTCAGGCAGAGGAGGCTCTACTCAGATCTGGGGGTTGAGTGGGCCCACCCGACGGAGTACTTCGACTTGAGGGGTTATAGGAGCTTCAACATGAGGCTCTAAAGATCAAAGTTAAATCGTGATGTAACTTCTATTTGATGGTGGTGCTCTGGATGGTTTACCGCGTTGGGATACTTGGGCTTAAGGGACACCAGGGCGTTGTGTTGAACAGTATATCCAAGATGGATGACGTCGTGTTATCGGCTGTGGCTGACGACTCTGAGGAGGCCTTAGAGCGAGTGAAGAGGCATCCAGCCGTCACCCCTGAGACTAGGTTTTACAAAGATATATCGGAGCTTCTGGAGGAGGAGCGTATAGATATTGCATGTGTATCGGGGACGGATGGTGAGAGGGCTAGGGTTCTGTTAGAGTGTATGGATAGAGGTATCCACATACTGAGTGAGAAACCCCTAACGATGAACCTTGAGGAGCTCGATATGGTTAGGAGGGCTTATAGGTCTTCCGGGGTGACGCTCTCGATGCTGATGACCATGCGCTTCGAGCCGTCATACCGGAAGATAAGGGAGGTTGTGACATCTGGGGGTATAGGCGTCGTATGCCTCGCCAACGCCCAGAAATCCTACAAGCTTGGTCGTAGACCGGCTTGGCAGCAGAGCCATGAGACCTTCAGCTCGACTATAGCCTTCATAGGGATACACGCGGTGGACTTGATAAGGTGGTGTACCGGCAGGGAATTCACGGAGGTAATGGCCTACCAGTCAAACGTTGGACACCCTGAGGTGCATGATATGGAGGACAACGCTGTCATGATACTCAGGATGGATAATGGAGGTTCAGCATGCATCCACCTGGACTACTGCAGACCGATGAAGGCCCCAACACACGGGGACGACATCCTCCGGATAGCCGGCAATATGGGGGTCATCGAGACATTCGAGCATGGGTCAAGGGTCAGGCTAATAACCCATGAGAGGGGGGTCGAGGAGCTAACCCTGGGAGAACCAGTAGATGAATTCAGAAACTTTGTTAACGCGTTGAAGGGGCTTGAGGAGTGTGATGTCCCAGCTGAAGACTGCTTCAGGGTGACCGAGATAGTCCTCAAAGCTAGGGAGTCAGCCGAGAGAGGGGAACCTATCAAACTTTGATGGGAATAGATACAAGAAAGGACGATAAATTAATATAAAAACCTAACCTAAAACTTAGATAGCCATAGGTATATGAGCGCGGAGAACTCGCCGAAACGGCGGGGGTTGCCAAGTCAGGTCAAAGGCGCAGCCCT
>QMYL01000225.1 GCA_003662645.1 Candidatus Bathyarchaeota archaeon | reverse complement strand
GCCTAAGGCTAGGCTTAAGGAGGGCTTGGCTCTCGCAGAAACCGGGGCCATAACGTCATCAATTGACTCAAGTGATGGGTTGGCTTGGAGCTTGCATGAGGTGGCTGATGCAAGTGGGGTGGGCTTTCTTATTGAAGATATCCCGGTAGCGCCGGAAGTTAAGGAAATAGCCGAGAGGTGCGGGTTGGACCCTGTAGAGTTGAGTCTATACGGAGGGGAGGAGTACGAGTTGATCCTAACGATTAAACCTGAGCTCTGGGATGAAGTCGAGAGAATTATGGAAGAGATTGGGACTCCCTTCACAATCATAGGTAGGGTTATAGAGGAGAGAAGGCTTGTGCTGAAGATCGATGGACGGATAGAACCGATAAAGAGGAGGGGATGGGAACACTTCCGATCTAAACAATAAATAACTGAAACGGATCTATAACTTAACGTATCAGCTGACAAAAGGCGCTACTAAGAGCTAGCTACTCCTTCTTCAACTCATCCAGTATTTTGAAGATCTCTGATAGGTTGTCTATCTCGTATCTCGGTTTAGCCTCCGGAAACTTTGGTTCTTCAATCCTTGAGTCACCTCTCCTTATCCTCACCGAGACTAACCCAACCCTATTCGCTTGGAGTATGCCTTTGTTCAACTTACTACTCACATAAACCGTCTCATCGGGTTTGACTCCGAGTTCGCTGAGGGATTTCTCGAAGAGTTTAGCATCAAGCTCTTCTAGACCCAGCTCCTCGGATATGACGACTGAATGGAAGAAGTGATTTACGCCCAGCTGTATTAACTTCTGCCACTGCTTTACGGCTCTGCCCTCAGAGACTACACCAAGCTTATACCCCAAGTCCCTCAACCTTATCAGGGTTGGGATTGTGTCTGGGAAAGGTCTAAGGAAGGCTTGACTTGTCTCTCGGTATGCCACTACGCCAGCCGCTATCACATTTGGGTTCCACCTTAATCCCAATCTCTCGAGCATCTTGTCAAAATGCTTTGAGTAGTCACGGCCGTACTCGTTCACTATATCCTCTAGGGTCTTGTATCCCATCTCTAGGTCTACGGGTAATCCGGCCTCTATCATGGCTTTAATGGCGTTTAGCCTTGCCATCCTCATCTGGAGCGAGGAGTCGTATAGGGTATCCTCGATGTCGAATAGTACCGCCTTTATATCCAAATCATTTCACCACCTTCCTCAATCTTTCGGGTTTATCTGGGTTTAAGCCTCTGCGTACCGAAATGTGATATGTGAGTAACTGCAAAGGAATTACATATAATATTGGAGAAAAAACTTTTGGTAATCCGGTCGGTAATTGTAGGAAGGAATCGGATAATATATGGAGTTCTGCATGTTCCTCCCCAATCGATATTATGGGGGCTCCAAACCCCTTAAAACCCCTAATCAAACTCAGGCTCTCATCAGCTTCATCCTTATAGGTGAGCATTATGATTGGAGTTCTATCGTCGACCAGCCTCATCGGACCGTGCAAGAACTCCCTAGTCGCGAAACCCTCCGCGAAGACGTTGCACGTCTCCTTAAGTTTTAGGGCGCCCTCCAGGGCGGTTGCGTAGTTCGGACCACTGCCAAGTATAAAGAAGAGGTTCTTATCGGCATACTTATCCGCAACCTCTCGAATTGGTTCATCGAGTCTCCTTAACGCTTCATCCAAGAGGTTTGGGGTATTGTTTAGAGTTTTTCTCAGTTCTTCCCATTCATCTGCGTTTAGGTTGGTTCTCGCCAGTTCTAGCGAGAGCATAAATATGGCGATAAGTTGGGCTATGTAACTCTTGGTTGCAGGTACGGCCAGCTCCTTACCGGATCTTGGGGTTAAGTGGTAATCTGATAATCTGGCGAGTGTGCTTCCCGGGGTATTTGTGATCCCTAGAACTTTCATCCCTCTATCTATACCGTACCTAACGGCCCTGAGTACATCCGTACTCTCGCCTGATTGAGATATCGCCATAAGTAGGCTCTTCCTCGAGATCCTTTGAGGTATCCACCTGTGGAACTCTGAGGCTGGGATCAGGCTAGTCACAATTTGTGCTAGGTTTGATAACGCGTACTGACTTGCCAATCCCGCATGGTAACTCGTTCCACTACCCGTTATATACATTATATCGAAATCTTCAGAGTTTATCTCCTCAGCAATCTTTCTGGCATTCTCTGATTCCCTAGTTATGGTTTCTTGGACCACCTTCGGTTCTTCAAGTATCTCCCTGATCATGTGGTGGGTGTAGCCTATCAGCATGTCATCCTCCTCTTTCAGGATGTGATTGTAATTAATGGCTGACGAGTTTAATGACTGGCCAGGGCTGAGGCTTACTCGTAATATATTAAACCTTCGCGTTCAAGCCTTTCATGGAGTTTCTTTACAGCCTCATATACTTCGCTCTCTTTCTTTGCTCCGGTGCAGACAAGCTTTCCACTTGCGAAGAGTAATATAACGACCTTTGGGTCGTCCATTCGGTATATTAGACCTGGGAACTGCTCGGGTTCGTACATGGTCCTCCCGAGTGTGTAGGCTGCCTTCTCCAAGTCTATCATCCCACCCAGATTTGCCGATGCCACTATATTCTGTATCTT
>QMYL01000224.1 GCA_003662645.1 Candidatus Bathyarchaeota archaeon | reverse complement strand
TTTACATCCCAATGGAGTGGGAGGGAGGGGAAGAGGGATAGGCGCATTTACAGGATTACGGAGAAGGGAGAAAACCTTCTCAGGGCTCGACTCAGGATAATGAAGGAAAGGATAAAATTGCTGGAAGAGATGGTGTCTTACTATGACAGTGCTTTTCTTAATAAGGAGCAGAGGAGAAGTTTCCACCTGGCCACCTCACGATGGGCGGTTTCAGCTCCCTCACGGCCTCGAGGACATCCCTCCTGAACCCTCTAACGTTCGGTATATCCGAGTCCTCCCCAACCCAAACCCCGCCATAGATGCACTTACCAAGGTGCTCGATGAACTGGCCATAACACCTCCTATCGAGCTTACCCAGCGTTGAGGTTGCATCTATAAAGACTCCGCAATCCAAAGAAGACACCTCAAGGATAATTAAACCAGTCATTATTTAGATTTAACCATTAGAGGGTTCTAATGGATAATGAGCTTAGAGGTTTAATTTTTACCTATAGTGTCGCGGTGTGGTTGGAGCCCCGGGCGGGATTTGAACCCGCGACCTACGGCTCTCCAGACCCTCCATGTTCATTATGGTTTACAAGGCCGTTGCTATAACCGGGCTTAGCTACCGGGGCCTGTGGATCACCACCTTTTTAACATCACTCCTCTATTTGCTTTTCTGTTCACGCTCATCTATTTAAGTTTGTGTTTGTAATCTTTTAGTTGTGTTGGGAGGGTTTGGTTTGAGGGAGGTCTTCTGGCTCCTAGATGTTAACTATGAGGTTAGGGATGGGGTCCCAGAGGTTTGGGTTTGGGGCATAAATGGGAGGGATGAACGTATCCTCCTGATAGTTAGGGGGTTCAAGCCCTACTTCTACGCGGTTCTGGAGGAGGGCTACAAGGCTGAGGACGTGATCGAGAGCATATCTAGGAGTAAGGATAGGTTCCCATTCATAATGGGTATGGAGCCTGTTGATAGGAGGTTCTTCGGGAGACCGGTCAAGGCTATAAAGATAACCTGCTCAGACCCCGATGTCATAACCAAGTATTCGAGGGGCATATCAAAGATTAAGGGAGTGGATAGATGCCTAGAGGACGACATCAGATACTCGATGCGCTACCTAATCGATAACGACCTAAAACCATGCGGATGGCACGAGGTGGAGGTCGAACTTGAGGGGGAGAAACCACCCAACATCCAGGTTGATAGGGTCTACTTAGCCAAGTCAACCCCAAAGAGGGTGGAGAGGGATGATACGCCGAGACTGAGGGTTTTAGGGTTCTCAGCCATATACTACAGCCCGAAGGGAGCTCCAAAAGCGGGTAGAAGCCCAGTCGTTATGTTATCCATCGCAACAAATAACGGAGTAAGGAGGCAACTCCTAGCCAAAAACCACGACGACAGAGAAGTGATAGAGGCCTTTATGGAGTATGTAAAGAAGTTCGACCCAGACATAATTGTAAACTACGGAGCGAACAGGATGGACTGGGAGTACCTGACCGAGCGGTCGAGGAGGCTCGGGATAAGGTTCTCAGTCGATAGGGTTGGAACCGAACCACACAGGAGCGTATACGGCCACGTCTCAATAACCGGAAGGATAAACCTAGACTTGGCGGACTTCGCCGACGAACTCTACGAGGTCAAGGTGAAAACCCTAGAGAATGTGGCTGACTATCTAGGCGTAATGAAGGTTGAGGAGCGTACCCTCATAGAGGATGTGGAGGTAGCCGATTACTGGGATGACCCCGAGAAGAGGGAGACCCTAGCCAAGTACTCCATGGAGAACGTGGAGTCGATAATGGGCTTGTACGAGGCTCTCTCAGACTATGCAATAGAACTCTCAAGGCTCGTCGGGTTGCCACTGGACCAGATAGGGAAGGCTGCCGTAGGCTTCAGGGTTGAGTGGTTCCTGATCAGGGAGGCCTACAAAACTGGTGAACTCGTGCCGGAGAGGGTTGAGAGGCCCTACATCCCCTATGTGGGAGGGATGGTCCTGAAACCGAAGCCGGGCATACACGAGAACATAGCCATACTAGACTTCAAGTCCATGTACCCGAACATCATGATAGAGTATAACATATCACCAGACACCTACCTACCACCATCGGAGCCTGAGCCCCCGTCCGGAGTATACACGGCCCCCGAGGTTGGGCATAGATTCAGGAAGGAGCCCCCAGGCTTCTATAAGAGGGTTCTCTCAAGCTTGATCTCAGCTAGGGATGAGGTTAGGGCCAAGCTTAGGAAGGTCGATCCTAAGAGCGTCGAGTATAGGGTTCTAGATGCACGCCAGAAGGCTATAAAGGTCATCACAAACGCCACATACGGCTACGCTGGGTGGATAGGGGCGAGGTGGTATAGGAAGCCCGTGGCTGAAGCCACGACGGCGTGGGGCAGGAAGACAATACTGAGCACGATAGAGATGGCCAAGAAGATGGGCTTGGAGGTGATATATAGCGACACAGACAGCATATTCATAACGTACGATCCGGAGAAGGTTGAGTCCCTAACGAGGATGATAGAGGAGACCCTTAAACTCGAGATAAAACCGGACAAGATATACACTCGGATACTATTCACGGAGGCCAAGAAGCGTTACTGCGGGCTTCTCCCAAACGG
>QMYL01000223.1 GCA_003662645.1 Candidatus Bathyarchaeota archaeon | reverse complement strand
GCCGACTACCTAGTCGAGTACAACAAGAAGTATGCAGGCCTCTACCAGTTCGCGGGTTCCACCCAATCCGAGTGGAAGTGGAGCCTGATAGGCGACACAGACGATGGAAGAGTAGCATACGAGAAGGAAGGCGAGACCCTCATCTTGGAGATTTACAGAGACGACATCGGAGACCCAGAGGTCTTCGACTTAGTCTACAACGCTGAGAAGCTGGGTGTGAACGCGGACTGGGCTCCGGACTCCTATAATGATACGAGCTATCACTCCACCTACTACGTCAAGGACGCTTGGGGGGAACTCCAAAAGTGGGATGGGTCAAAATGGGTCTACGTTGAAGACATAACTATAACTGAGGGAACAAACCCGTACAGCATAGTCTTCAACTTCTCCTTGCAAGGCATAGCGAATCCGGACATAATGCAGGACACCAATGTTTGGTTCGTCGAGTACTACGGCTACAACCAATACGAGTTTGAGGTTGACAGAGCCCCAAACACAGGGGTATACTTCATACCATCCTATGTGATCCCGGAGCTTCCTTGGCCAACACCCCTAATCTTCATACCAGCTGTTATCACAACCATCTATTTCATATACAAGTGGAAGTTTGCGCGGCGCGAGTGAGAGGGGATGGAACCCTTATCAGCCGGGATTGAGAGGCACAGTCAACCACCCAATAGACCGCGTGGTTTCTTGAAGGGGAAAGAGAAATCCTTCATGAAGACTCTGAAAGAATCGTTGAGCGGGAACTACTTTGCGGGAGTGCGGGGCAAGCTTGCGAAGATCGGTATCAAGAGGGTTGGAGTTAACCTTCTCGTATTTCTCTTCATGTTGGGTTTCACGCTTTACGCTTTTCGCGGCTACATGGTTGGCGGTGTTGTTGGTGAGGATTATATTTGGGGAGGCGACGGGATGGCTCACGTCTATAAGGTTGCGGAGCTCACCGCCTACATGAAGAGGGGAATCTACGTCGATTGGAGCGACATGTGGTATCTCGGTTACCACCCCTACCACTTCTACTCCCCGCTGAGCTACGTGATATATGCGGGCATTGCGTATTTGGTCGGCGATGTCGGTTTAGGGATCAGGATAGGTGTCGCATCCTCCTTTCTCATGTCGATGGTGGGGATGTACCTCGTTGCGTGGGAGATCATAGGCCGGTTCCGACTGAGAGCCGTCTATAAGCATCTGATCTGCATCGTGGCGTCCATATACTATTCATACCACCCCTACCCAGTTAACTTCTTGACATTTGTGAACGATCTTCCAGCTGCCTTCGCGTTCTCCTTCTTCCCCTTCGCATTCTACCTTTACCTGAGAAGCTTGAGGGGTCAGAGGTTAGCCAACTGTGTGGGATGCGCTGTCTTCCTAGCCCTGAGCTTCCTAGCCCATCCCCACCCCGGGTTCTTTGCGGCCTTAGCTATGGGGTTACACCTCGTCCTTCGATCCCTTCTCTTGAGGAAAATTCTGAAGAGCTCCATCATAAAGGAGTTTATGTCGACGCTGGGGGCCGGCTTGCTCTTTCTAGGCCTCATAGCCTTCTGGATAATCCCATATTACTATGAGAGCGGGATCTTGGCTCAGACTAGAGGTTACGAGTGGACGATCCCCATCGCCTCCGTGGAACCCTCAAGGTTCTTCGACCCCTCCATGAAGAGCGGGTGGTCTCCTGCCTACCTAGGGCTCCTAGCACTCTCCCTCCTAACGGCCGGGCTTAATAATAGAAAGAGAATTCCAGAGAACCTGATCTACATAATCATGTTGACGGCCTCTGCGTATATGGCGCTCGGAGTCCACGCGCCTTTAAGTTCGTTGAACCCGCTCCTTCACGTAGGCGTCTACCCCGACCGGGCGATCATCCTAGCCGTATTCTGTTTGGCATGCGGCTTAGCCTCAGCCGGAGGAAGCCTCTTCGAGAAGCTGGATAATATGAGACTCCCGTTAAAGAGAAAACTCCTGATCATGGGGCTCTGTACGGTCTACCTCTTATCCACCATAGTAGATTCGTCGTCGGCTTCGCCATCCATAGGACTTTCGAAGCCCCAGCCCAGTTTTAACGACGTTTGCTACTTCATAAGGGCTCAGGGGGACGGTGATGGGAGGGTGCTATTCATCGGGCCGGACGCCCCCCTCTACTCTTACTCCCCAGCCTTAACCGGGAGAGGCCTCGCAGGAGGATACTACCTCCAAGGCTCGAAGATCGCTTACTGGACGGAGTACTGCAGATACTTCGCCTTGAAACGGAACGAGACGGCCTTCGCACTGAACAAGTATAAAGAGTATAATGTCGAGTACATCGTCGTCGATAGGAGATTCCTAGATTTAGTAAACCCGCTTACAAGAGCGGGCGCTCTCCAAGTCGTCTACGAGAATAGTGGATACATCGTTTACAGGTATCTGGGGCATGAGGGGATAATCCAGTCGCCTCCACCCAGCATCTTCATAATTGGAAATGAGTACCCCGCATCAGTCGTGAAGGGTGTACTCGAAGATAAGAAGTCAGGGTTCACAGTCACGGTTGGACGCTCACCATACGTTGATGACTACTCTCCAGAGGAACTCCTCAGCCACGACGTTCTCGTGCTTTACTCGTTCACGTATCACGATAAGGCGGCGGCTG
>QMYL01000222.1 GCA_003662645.1 Candidatus Bathyarchaeota archaeon | reverse complement strand
TCCCGGCATAGAGCCCACCAGCCGTGTGGGGTTATAACCTTAAACTCGGCCGGCCGTTCACGGCAGTAGCCACATAGGGGTCGAGATCCTCTGGCGTAGGCCTTCGTGGGTTCAAATCCCACACCCCCGCACCAAAGATTCTTCGGCCGTTTTATGGACCGTCCCCATTTTGAGGGTGTGCTGATCCACCCAGGTTCAGGGGTTAGGGACTCTCTGATTTGAGCGGAGGGTGTAAACTTTACTTATTGGTTCATAAGGAAAAATCCCAATGAGGGAATTGAAAGTTGCTTATTAGTGCCATTCGGACAACTTTGCATATCTGATGTTTCATAGGTATGGCTTCCTAGTTATGGTTTGAAGGGCTTCGATCTAAATGAGACCACAATCATTTATAGGCTAGGATGTAAACCAAACAAATTAATTCTCTAAAGGGGAATCTCCATAGTGAAGGAGGTCCAGTAAGGGTTGGGCTCTATGGATGAGCTTAGGAGGGTTCTAGCTAGGGTTGGGGAGCTCTCAGACCTTGACGCCATCGAGGATAACCTCAAGATGATGAGGGATGCGTGGCGATTCAAATCCATCAACCGCCCACCATTAACGTTGAATTTCCCCCCGCCGATCAAGCTGCACAACTACAAGTATCGGGAGGCCTTCGAGGATCCCGCGAAGATGCTGATAAACCAGTTGGAGGGCAATGTCTACCCCCACCTCATGGTTAGGGACGACGCTGTCCCATCTGTCAGGGCTGACTACGGGATAGTCGTGATACCTTCAGCCTTCGGGTGTAGAGTTAAGGTTCCAGAGGATGATATGCCGTGGATAACCAGCAGGGTCCTGGGGGATGGGAGGCCAAACCCAGACTGTCTGGGTGAACCCATATTCGATGAGGGACTTCCGGCTAGGGTACTGGAGACCGAGAGGTTCTTCCTTGAGGCCCTAGAGGATACAGGGGTCCACGTATACCTAGCAGACACCCAGGGGCCCTTCAACATAGCCCACCACCTAATGGGGGAGAACATCTTTATATCGATATATAGATACCCAGAGGAGCTGAAGGAGGTACTGACCAAGACCGCGAAGGCCTACATAGATTACAGCAGAATCCAGAAGGAGGTGATAGGTGAACCCCTAAACGAGGGAGCACACGGCTGGGATAGGCGGGATGGACCGTCGGGTATATGGATGGGTTTGGGAGGGGTGAGGCTATGCGACGACTCAGCTGCCATGTTGTCACCGAGACACTTCAAGGAGTTCTGCGCCCCCTACAACAGCAGATGCCTAAAGCCCTTCGACGGGGGGATGTGGCACTCATGTGGGAGGGTTAACCACATCCTACCAACAGTCGTGGAGACCGAGGGAGTCAAGGCTATAAACCTAGGAAACCCGGAGATGCACAGCTTCAGGGAGGTTAGGGAACTCACATACCGGAGGGGCATATGTCTCATCTGGAAGGACTCCCTAAAGGAAGGCTCAGACATAAGGAGCTTCGTCGACGGCTTCGTCAAAGCCCTAGACGGGGAGTATAGGGGAGTGATCTTCTCCATCGATGTACCAAGCATCAAGGAGGCTGAGAAACTGAAATCTATATGGATGGAGGCTTTCACCTAACCCTCCCAACAACCACCAGAGGGAAAGGTTAATCAGAACAAAACCGATCTCCATTGTATGGTTATGTCAACCGAAGGTGTGAGGGCTTCTGTAATCGTCGCCGTGAAGGATGAAGCCGAGAGGATAGATCCCTGCCTAGAGTCACTACTCTCCCAAACCTACAAAAACTACGAGGTGATAGTGGTCGACGGAGGCTCAACGGACGGAACCATAGAGATAGTGAATTCCTACGCCGAGAGGATGCCGGATAAGATACGCCTAACAACCGAACCGGGGAGAGGTCCAGGATATGCAAGAAATCTAGGCGTAAAGATGTCCAAGGGTGAGATACTCATCTTCCTAGACGGCGACGACGAGGTGAACCCAGAATACCTGGAGAAGGTCACCAGACACTTCGAGAAACCGGAGGTAGCCGCCGTATCAACACGGATGATCTTCAGGAGCGGAGAGACCCTTTGGGGAAGGATCCAAGACCTTTGGAGGAGAACCAGATGGAGCCAAGAGACTACCCGCTTCCCAACAGCGATGAGGAGAGAAGCCTTTGAGGAGGTTGGGGGATACAATGAGAGCTTGGTGGTCGGCGAGGACTACGACTTATGGGATAGGCTGAGGCGATACATAACCGAGGGGAAGCTCAAGACCGATAGAGAACCCGAAGCCGTCATCTACAGCACATCCGAGGACACACCGGCGGAGATATTCAGACACGGCGTCTGGTTCGGCAGAAACCTCCCACAACTCCTAAAGCTACACCCAAAATATGGAGGACCAATACTCCTATGGTCCCTATTCAACGTTCTACCGCTCCCATTGATGGCGCTCTTACTCATCCCACAGCTAAGATGGATACCGATAACGTATCTGGGCGTATACCTCACCGTGTGGCTCTACCTAACGGTTAGGGCCCTAACCGTTCCCCTTAAGGTGGAGGACTCAGCTCCGAGAATCCTCTTCCTCCTAGCTCCACTACTACAGTTCCTGGTTGGACTGGCCATCTTAACCGGTCTGATTAAGGG
>QMYL01000221.1 GCA_003662645.1 Candidatus Bathyarchaeota archaeon | reverse complement strand
GTAGGTTAGTGGGTCTGCTATCGGCATCTTTATGTCGAGTTCACGGAGTAGGAGCCTATAACACCTGGCAACATCCTTCCTGCTTACAAGGCTTGCCTCAGCTATCTCCCTAAGGTTTCTCGGTGTGCCCGTCAGTCTGCAGGCCACGTATAATGATGCCGCCGCTATAGCCGCTATCGATCTGCCTCTCACGAGGCCTTTATCCAGCGCCTTACGGTAGATTACGGCCGCCTTCTCCTTCACCGAGCTTGGTATCGCGACTTTATCTGAGAGCCTGTCCAGTTCAGCCATCGCCTGGGCGAGGTTTCTATCTATCGATGAGTGAACCCTTGATCTTATCTGCCACTTCTTGAGGCGCCACATCTGAAGCCTTGTGGATAGTGGGAGTTTACGTCCGAAGGCATCCCTGTCAACCCTCCCTATAGCTGTTGATAACCCCTTGTCATGCACCGAGTAGGATGTAGGCATCCCAACCCTACTTCTAGATTCCTTCTCCTCCTGGGTGAAGGCTCTCCACTCAGGACCCTTATCTATCATAACATCCTGTATAACAAGACCACACTCACCACAAACAGTCTCACCAGTATCGTAATCGTGAATAAGGTTGGTGCTCCCGCACTCGGGGCATTTATCCACCATCGTACGCATCTTCTCACCCTTCATATCCATCCCTCCTACACCTATGGAGGAAGATCACCCTCCATAGTAAGCCTTCACAAACCATGATTCCTCATTCTTGAAGTCAGACTCAGAGTAAGCTCATCAGCTTGAACTAGCCCGTGTTTACACCTACAGAAGAGGTGTAATATATAAATCTTTCGGTTATCAGCTTAGATACTGTTAAGACAACGGGCTCCTCAACCTGTCTCCCCGTTCCCAATCCTTTGTTAAACAAAGGGGAAAAGTTATTGTTAAACAAATCAGGGAGGCTTGGATGGTCGAGAGCCTACGGAGGGAGTCCTCATCTAGAGCCTCCAAAGAAAATTAAGGCTCAAAGAGGGCAGGCTCCTCCAAACCCTATCTTAACAGTATCATCAGCTTGGATTGCTCATTATTGTTGAGCTTTTATGCTTATTTCGGCGTCTTACGCCTCGAGTGATCAAGGTTAGAGTGAAGGTGGCGGTCTCTTATAGCCCTATATCCTCACTTATACCCTGGAGGGCTTCTAAGGCTATCCCGGAAGAACTCGTCCATGGGCAATCCAAGCTTCTCGCAGAATGTTATCCTATCCCTGCTGGCACCCTTGGCGAAGGTCTTATCCTTGAACTTCCTCTTTATGGTTCTAACCTTAACCTCACTCAACTTCTTAGATGGCATGACGAGGGCGCAGGCGATTATCAGCCCCGAGATGGCGTCAGAGGCTATCAGAGCCTTCTCCATCGGGGTCTCCGGTTCAACGCCTGTTCTCTCATAATTATGGGCTATGATCGCTCTCAAAACCTCCTCTGGAACTTTACCCCTCAACATCTCGGCTGTTAATAATCCATGCCTCTCCGGGTTCTCCATAGTCTCGTCAAAGTCTAGGTCGTGTAGCAGCCCCGTTAAACCCCAAAGCTCCTCATCGCCGTTTAGGTGCTTCGCCAAGGCCCTCATTATGGCCTCAACCGCAAGCATATGATAGATTATGTTCCGACGTTTAACTTTCTCCTTTATGAGCTTAAGGGCCTCCTCCCTATTCAATCCCATCACCCCGAGTGAGACCCTAAGAGAATAACACAGCTCACCGTAAAAGGGTTATGCGTTAAACCTCCCTATGATCCATCGAAGAGGCGGATCCTGCCAGAACTCCTCACAGCCCTCTCAATTCTCCCATAACATCTAGAACAGAAGTTAGGCCCCTTCCTATCGGTCATCCCTATGTGGAGTGAGAATGACATAACACACCTGGGGTCGCTGCAGTGCCTCAAGCCGAGGGTGTGACCTATCTCGTGAACAGCCTCCTTCACGGCTCTCTCAACGAGGAGATCCCGATCCGGTGGGGCCCCATAGAACTCCGGCCTGAGCCTATAGAGCGATATTATGGCGGCCTTCCCTGGGCATTGCGCCTCCCCAAAGATGAAGTTCATGCCCGGCGTGTATATGTCTACGTCGGTTATACCTAGGACTCTATCCGCTCCTAATAGCCTAAGCCTCCCCAACTGTGTTAGGACCCTAGCCATCAAGACGCTTGACCTGTATTGTCCCCTCAGTGGGTTGTAGGCTCCTTCAGGTACCTCTACCCCTTCATCAGACACTCCACACGTTGTTTGGGGGATTATACGTTCTATGTTCTCCCTGACCCCTTGGAGTATTGATGAGTCAACTCTCCCTATGGGTATTATAGCTACCCTCATCTCTCCATCTTCACCCATTTCGGTGTCTCATGGTTTCATATCTCGTATACATCCCCGGCCTTGGGTGCCTTAGCCTCCAGCCCAACCTCCTCCCTTATCCACTTGGCGAACATCGGGCAGTTCCCTTCAGCCCCATGCACCACGTAAACCTTCGGGTTCCCCTTCAACTTCTTTACAGTCTCCCTGAGCTCCTTTGCTCCAGAGTGGGATGAGAAGTCGAAGAAGTCGACATTGGCCTTTATCTTCCTAACCTTCCCATCGATTACGCAGACTCCCTTCTCCAGAAGTTCCC
>QMYL01000220.1 GCA_003662645.1 Candidatus Bathyarchaeota archaeon | reverse complement strand
GGTGGAAATAGGCAGAGCGCCCATGAGGTCAGAGGGAGGCTGGAGGGATACGAACTCATCAAAGGCCTAAAACCTGAAGACATCAGTGTAAAGGCCGCCGAGAAGGCAGTCTCACTACTCTCAGCCAAGGCAGCTCCAGCCGGGAAGTTCACGGCCATACTGGACCCAGCCGTTGTAGGTCTACTGGCCCATGAAGCCTTCGGGCATAATAGCGAAGCAGACCATGTTATATCAGGGGAGTCGATAATAGCCGGCATGGTGGGTAAACGAGTCGCAAGTCCGCTTGTGACATTATTGGACGACCCAACCGTTAAGGGAGCCTATGGCTCATATAGATACGACTCCGAAGGGACGCCGGGCGTAAGGAAGGTCCTAATCGAGGATGGAATATTAAAGGGATACTTACACAGTTTGGAGACCGCCGCTATGATGGGGGTGGAGCCGAACGGTTCGGCGAGGGCGATAGAACACCTCCACCAACCGCTGGTGAGGATGAGCAACACATACATAAAACCCGGAGACTGGACCCTCGACGAGATGCTCGAGGACACCAGGGAGGGCGTATACTTAAAAGGGGGCTACTGGGGATACGTCTTCACCGAACGTGGACAGTTCGCATGCAATGTGGAGGAGGGCTACACGATACGAAACGGCGAACTGTTCGAGCATATAAGGAACGTATCCTTCGGCGGCCTAACGCTGGAAACCCTAAAGAACATAGACGCTGTAAGTAGAGACTTCGAGCTGAAACTGCCAGGGATGTGTGGGAAGGGTGGGCAAGCTATGTACGTCGATGGCGGCGGTCCACACGTGAGGGTTAAGGAGGTAATCCTTGGAGGGCAGAGATAGGGGAGGAAAGAGATGGAAGACCTCTTGGGACTCGCTGAGAGGGCTGTTGAGGCCGCAATCAAGGAGGGCGCAGACCAAGCCGACTCCTTCTCGCAGAGAAGGAGAACTGTCTGGGTTGAGATCGAGAGAAACTCGATCAAGTCCTGCGGAGTCACGGTTGACCATGGGATATCCGTCAGAGCCTTCATCGATGGTGGTATGGGCTTCGCATACACCCAGAGGCTCGATCCAGAGTCGGCAAAGAGAACGGCTGCGAGGGCTGCTAGGTTGGCGGGGAAGGCCCAGCCAGACCCGGACTTCAAGAGCTTGGTAGAGCCTAAGAAGGCGGGTAGGGTCCCAAATCTGTACGATAGGGAAGTGGCGGAGATGTCCATCGAGTCCGTGGTGGATATGGCTGCTGCATCACTTGAGGCTGCAGAGTCAGTCTCCAAAGACATCATAATAAACGGAGGTATATCAGCCTCCTTGAACATCTATGCCCTATCAAACTCCCTCGGCGTAGCAGTTGAGGAGGAGAAGACAGCCCTCAATATAGGTGTGATGGCGGTAGTTAGGAGGGGCTCAGATGTCGGCTCCTACTACGAGTGGGATGTCGGCAGGTCGCTGAGGGACGTCAAACCCGAGGATGTTGGGGTCATAGCGGTCGAAAGGTCTATGAGGTATCTCGGCTCAAGGAAGGTGAAGACGGGCACTTTACCGGTAGTCTTCGGCTTCACACCGGCCCACTCCTTGATGGCGTCAACCATAGCTGGTGCAGCGAACGCGGAGAACATCCAGAGGGAGAGGTCCTACTTAATAGGGAAGTTAGGGGAGAAGATAGCTTCAAGTAACCTAACCATAGTGGATGACGGGACTATACCCGGAGGTGTAGCCTCCTCAACTTATGATGGTGAGGGGTCGCCGAAACGCCGCCTAACAGTGGTCGAGGATGGAGTTCTAAGGATGTATCTCCACAACTCCTACACAGCGAATAAAGCTGGCGTTGAGACGACAGCCAGCGCTGTTAGGGGCAGCTACCGTTCCACCGTTGGAATAGGGACGTCGAATATACGGATCTCACCGGGGGACTGGAGCCTCAACGAGATGATAGAGGAGACTCGGGAAGGGATATACTTCGAGCTGGGCTGGATATCCGGTAACCCGGTGACGGGCGATATATCGAAGCCTATAGACTTCGGCTTCAAGATAGAGGATGGTGAACTGGCGTATCCTGTTAAGAACGCCTTGATAGGCTCCAAAGTCCTACATATACTGGGGAATATAGATGCTATATCCAAGGACTACCGTGAGGAGCCGGGTTTGATCATGCCAGCCATCAGAGTTAGGGAGGTTAGGATAGCCGGGGCTAGGTGAGAACTCAATTTTTTATGGATACTTGAAGGTAACCTCCAGTATGATTAGCTCCTCATCCCCATCATTCACGACTTGATGCTTTACATTTCTGGGGGTGAAGACGACATCCCCCTCCTTTAGTAACTCGGTCTCATCCCCTATAGTGACCAAGCCTTTACCCTTAACTATGTAGTAGACCGTCTCAAGATCCTCATGAGAGTGGAGCTCATTCCCGGTTCCGGGCGGATAGTAGATGAAGACAACATTCCCCTTCTCGGTGAACTTATTCACCTTCATGAAGAAGCCAGCTGGGTTCTCGATTACCCCCTCCTTAGTCCTCCCAACCTCGAATATGTTAACCCTCTCCAAGCTGAACACCAGAAGGGATGTGACACCTAAAAGTTAATAAAAGTTTCAGTTGTCCTCTCCACCCATTAGATACTCATG
>QMYL01000219.1 GCA_003662645.1 Candidatus Bathyarchaeota archaeon | reverse complement strand
CATCCAGGATTAGGAGGGTCAATCCGTGGCCAGCTCTGGCCTGCATGATGAGCTGCCCGACGGCCAGTCTGTACGCGAAGGCTAGTAGGGTTCTCTCTCCGCCGGAGAGGTTGTTAACTGTGCGTTCGTATCCGTCCTCGCTCTTAACGTATGGCGTGTAGTCGTCGCCTATCGTTATTGTTAGTGGGGAGATGCCTCCCATCAATTCGTCTAGGACCTGCTGGACTATCCTCTCAAGATACCTTATGAAGTCGCTCCTGAGCCTTGGCTGGATGCTCCTGTAGGCTTGGCGTACCTCCTGGAGCAGTTCGAGGATCCTCCGAACCCTCTTCACTCTCTCAATCTTCCTCTCCGCGTTGTCCAGCCGCTCCCTCAAGTTTTCCATTCTAAGGGATATCTGGTTTATACCATCCTCGACGGATTGAACCTTATGTTTAAGGTTTGAATATTCATTGTAGGCTTCATCTCTCATCCTCTGGGCCTCCTCGATCTCCTCAACATCTATCTCGGTCATTTCAGCCTCCAACTCGGCGAGCTCCACCCTTAGCTTCTCCTCCTCCCTCTGGAGCTTCTGGAACTCCCCGGTCAGCCTGTTGAGTGAGGTCTCCTCCTCCCTGATCCTCCTCTCGGTATCCTCCACCCTCACCTGGAGTTCCCTCAGGGTTGCTATCGCTGTGCTGAGGGTCCCCCTCATCTGGTTCAGCTCTTTGACGTTCCTCTCCAGCTCTCTAAGCTGCGCCTCGTACTCCGAAGCCTCCTCCCGGAGCCTTTTTAGGAGACCGTCCTTATACGCCTGTGGGAGTTCCTGGAGGCATAGTGGGCATCTACTCTCCTCCGTTAGGGTTGAAATCCTACGTCTTATGTTCCTCACCTCCCTCCTAGCGGTTTCCTGCTCAGCCTGGATGCTTGAGACCTGATCCATCACGGCGTCCATGTAACCTTGGAGTTGCTGAATATCCTCTACCTGAGTCTTTGAGAGGCCCATTCGCATCAGGATTTTCCTCTCAGATTCCATCCTCCCTTTCAGGGCTTCTAGGCTTTCATGTAGCTCCTTCAACCTCCTCCTTTTCTCGTCTATATCTATGGCCATCCTACCCGACTGGTCCTCTATGGATACTATCCTGGTTTGGAGTCTGTTCTTCCTTGATCTCAGCTCCTCGTTCCTACGCCTCGCAGCCTCAAGCCTCTCAAGCCTTTTCATAGCCTCTTGCAGCCTCCTCTCCGATATGGAGAGCTGGTTCCTCAAGCTCTCGAGCTCCATCTTCTTCTCAGCCAGCTCCTTAACGGCCTCGTTGTATTGGTTTACGAGCTCCTCTATCCTTACGACATCCGGGTCCCTCTCCAGCAGATCTCTCTCATCCTCGTATCGCCTTATGATCGGCCTGAGGTTTGCCCACGAAGCGTCGTAGTCCGATAGTCCGAAGAGCTGGTCGAGCTTCTTCTGCCTCTCCCTCGGCGTCATGTCTAGGAGCTCCTTCAGCCGCTCCTGGCGTACCCATATAACCTCCCTGAAGACCTCCCTATCTATGCCCGTAACGGCCTTCAACTGTTCAGCTACTGCGTCGCTCTTCATCTCGGCGATTAACCTTTCCCCCCTGAAGAGCTTGAGCTGCTCCATGTCTTGGGTTATACTCTCACCCCTCCGCCTCAGGGCTCTCCAGATGGTGTACTCCCTACCATCCTTGACGAATTTGAGCGCCACCTTCCCTATGTCAGCCCCTTCCCGGATGAGGTAAC
This sequence comes from Candidatus Bathyarchaeota archaeon, assembly GCA_003662645.1. Lineage (GTDB taxonomy): Archaea > Thermoproteota > Bathyarchaeia > Bathyarchaeales > B26-1 > B17-G17. The sequence goes on along the minus strand of QMYL01000219.1, from coordinate 895 downwards.
TGTAGCTCCTACCCAGGGGATCGCCGAAGAGGGCGAAGTCTATGGCGTATAGGATGCTGGACTTACCTTGGCCTAACCCCCCTACTAGGCAGGTGAAGCCCTCCCTGAAGTTTATAAGGGTCTTCACGTGGGATCGGATGTTCTCGAGCAGTAGGCTCTTAATCCTCACGGAACAACTCCTCCACGAGCTTCCTAACCCTATCCTCATCGCCCTTGATTAGGGGCTGGATCAAATCTAAGGCTAGCCGGGCGTAATCTTCAGCCTCCCTTTTTGGATAACGCTGTGAGAAGTACTCAACGAAGTACTCGAAGGCCTTTGCCTTCAAGTCCTTAAGTTCTCCGCTGAAGATTGAACGTATAACCTCCTCCGGGATATCCTGTTCCCTCAGATCTATCACCGGCCTGACGAAGAGCGCCGCCTCGGCTGAGTTCCTTATCTTAGCTACATCCACATCCCTGCGGGTTGCCTCAGTTGTCCGGATCCCCCTTATTATCGGGATTATCACGGTTCCCGGCTCGTCAAACCTCCTCACCGACTCAACTACGAGTTCAGTTATCCTACTCGGCATCAAGCCCGTGTAGTCATCGTCGAGTATTATGAACCTCCTCGGAGACTCAAGCCTTATACGTTGGATATCTAAATCCCCGTCACCGCCGACTTCAACGTAGTAGAAGCCCTTCCTGACGTTGGCGTCCTCATAGCTTACGGTCTCCGTACATCCGCTATAAACGAGGATCCCACCCTTGAACGGTATCTGCCATGGGGTATGTATGTGGCCCCCAGCGTAGTAGTTAAACCCCTCAGGTATCAGGTCTGGAGGGGCCTCAGCCACCATCCTACCGAACCTCTTCATTATCTCCGGGATCTCAAGGGCCATATGGAACACAAATATAT
>QMYL01000218.1 GCA_003662645.1 Candidatus Bathyarchaeota archaeon | reverse complement strand
CCTATTCTTGGTGGGAACCCTTCAATTTCACGCCCAGATACCTCGGCATGTTCATGGTGATACTGGGCGGCATATTCGCCATCGGCGGGAGCGCCTCAGATGAACACGGCGGCCTCACCAAGTGGGGCGGGATCCTAAGCATACTCGCCCTAGTCTTCTTCACGGGCCTGAGATCTGAGAACATCTTTATAGATCAGCCGATATCCCAAAACTATACCGTTCTGCCGGTCGGCATGTTCATCCCGGTGATCTATTGGATCCTGATCCTGCTTTATCCATCTAAGGTCACTACAAAGCTCCACTGTGAACAGTGTGGCAGGGAGCTCTCACCAGACTTCAACCTCTGCCCGTACTGTGGCGCCCCATTGAAGAAGCCTACATGCCCCAGATGTGGAGTTGAGATATCACCCGAGTATATATACTGCCCCTCGTGCGGTGCAAGGCTTAAGTAGAATCAGGGATCAGGGATGTGTAGTCTATACCGGTCTGGTTTACTGGTTGCGTATGCGTCTTCCGCATTGGCCACAATATATCGCATCTGCCGGGTTTATCGCTCCGCAGTATGGGCAGCGTATGGCTTCGACTCCGAATGGTTTGAGGAGCTTCATCCTCTCCCTATCGGACATGAGGATTACCAGTACGGTGGCTATGCCGCATAAAATCTCTGAGCATATTATGAATGGGAGGAAGTCTATTAGGGCCATGCATATTGGCTTCGGTACCGGCTTCATCTCCTGGATTATCTGTATGTAGATGTTCTCCCTCTTCGCCCTCTCGGTCTCCCTCCTGAAGGCCCCTATGTAGTCGGCTTCCTCACCCATCCCGACGCCTGTTACGTTCTTGAAAATTAGAGTTATGGAGGAGCGAACAATCGCGTCCGTGAAGGCCCTCTCAGGTTCCATCTTTAGGGCGTAGACTGGATCACAGGGTACCCAACCCCATGGGGGTATGTATACCATAACCCACGCGTGGCCTACTGTGTAGTGAACCTCATAGGATAGGTGCCCCTCCATAGCCATGCCCTCTATGCTGGCGTAGTTTGGCTTGTTCACGTAGATCTGGCCCATCATGAGGAAGGCCGGTATCCCCTGCATCCTCAGCAAGGCTATAAGTAGGTTTGATTGGTCGTCGCAGTCTCCAGCTCCATTTCTAGCCGTCTCGATTGGGTAGGTTGGGGACGCCGATTTGTAGTTTATGTACTTGGCTATCCACTTGAGGTCGTTGATGACTATCTGTAGGACGTTCCTCTCCTCCCCTTTCAGTTGTAGAGCCACTTGCCTCAATGTCATGTTGTAGTATGGTGTGGAGACCCATATCGAGGTGTTCAGCCTCATATCGGAGGGGCTCCTCCATGGCGAGATGAGCTTGGTGTAGTTCCTAATATACCCCTCTGGTATGTCCTCAATGTCTCCAGAATCCTCAACAGTTACGTATGGTATGCTCCTCCTGAAGCTTTCAACCCTCCACACAACCGTCACATCGAAGGTCTTGTTAGGTTCGAGGCTCTCCGGTCCGGGGATTATCAAGATCGGGTTTCCATCCCTATCCGACGATTCGGTATAGTTCCTGCTGACCTCTATTAGGAGGGGCCTCTGCCACTCCAGGTTTAGGAAGGCATCCAGGTGGAGGGCTCCGAAATCTACTGCGCGGTTCCCCTTATTCACGAAGGTTATCCTCTCTGTATATTGGAGGATTATATCCGGATTCTCAACGTTTGAGAATTCGAGGTAAATTATCGCCGTCACTCCGATTATGAGGGCGACTATGAAGGTAACTAGGAGGGTTCTCTTATAGCACTCGATCAAGCATAATCTACGAGGCTTGATTCCCCTCTCACCACAATGTGGAGGTTATACTTCAACAAATATTGGGTCTTAGGTGGCTTTTATCTTTTCCCTCAACCGGTCAGGGAAAATTTCGGTTCACGATCCAAATCGGGGTTATATTTTAGGTTAGGACCTCTGAGAGCATGCTCAGCCGTGCGATTATCCTCTCGCAGAGCCTCCTATCTATCCATATCGGTGGGGTGTTGACCCACCTCCCCCCATCGAAGAAGGAGATGGTCACCCTCATCCTCCTACCGAAATCTGTCTGGTAGACCCTGACCCACAAATTCACGCCCTTACCTGAGACCCTGAAGCCACCGCTCAACTCCTTATCGCTACTCTTCTCAACATCCATAAGGACGGGCATAGAGACCACACATAATAATATGTATGTGAGGATTTAGGTATTGCTCCACCACGTTTACCTAAGCATCTTGGGACGACGGGTCGATCCCCGGTATATGAGAGATCGTTGGGCTGTATCCAGAAGTTGGATGGGCCCCATACAGTTGATCGACCTCTTGTAGCCTCTCTTTACATCCTTCCCGATCATCATGAAGGTTGCGTAGTTTGAGGAGAGCTGGGTCTCAGCCGTAAGTATCTGGTGTGTGGTCCGCTTCCCCACCCTCAGGGTTAAGCCTCACGTGAAACCCTGTGAATATACGAAGACCACATCTCCAACATGTTCATCCATAGGCCCACGCTTTACTGTCCAGGTGACAAAGAAATGGGGGTAGAAATTGAGAGGGTTTTGATGTTAGAGGTATCCCAGGCTTCTGAGCCTCCTCTTTATCTCCTCTTCCTCCTCCGGTGTGT
>QMYL01000217.1 GCA_003662645.1 Candidatus Bathyarchaeota archaeon | reverse complement strand
TTATGCCAACAGACGCTACAAGTAGTGATACGGCGGCTATATTGTCCACAAAGAGCGATACGGCGGATGATATCCTCATTATCACATCCGCTATCGACTTCGGCGATAGGACGTTGACGTTGTATAGCTCCCTCAGCCTATCCCTAATCTCCTCGTTCAATGAGGGGTCTTCAGTTATCACGTAGACTCCATCGTAGCCTCCACGCCTATTGAAGAAGGACTTCGCAGCCGATAAGGAGATGAAGGCGGTCTGGTCTACTGGGATGAAGCCGCTGCCCAAGTACTTCAGTATACCCCTAACACTGAAGGACTTCTCGTAGTACACCTGCCTACCCTCAACCGTCCTCACGTAGGTCAGCTTCACAACCTGCCCGAGACCCGTGAATGGGGTAGCCCTCTTGGATGAGTAGACTATCTGGTTTCCGAGGAGTATTCCCATCTTATCGGAGGATGAAACCAGCGTTCCCTCCTCTAAGGATAGGGTTGGGAATATCAGGTTCAGCTTCGACTGATCTAGACCTACGACGACCACTGACTGCGACTCCCCATGGGAGGTTATAGTCACTATCTGCTGGATGAACGGTACAACATCCATAACTCCATCCCACCGGGCTATATCGCTCACGAACCGGTCATCTATCTCGACATCCTCACCCCTAGGTGTGACCGCAAGGAGGTTTGCGCCGAGGGCTGCGAACTGCTCGTCTATGTATGTTAGTGCACCCGTGCTTATACCGTTAACAGCTACCAGTAGGCTTCCACCCATTATAACCATCAGGATGGTTAGGGTTGTCCTCAACTTACGCTCCTTCAAGGCTTCGTATGAGAGGCTTAGGAGCGACATTCAGAGTTCACCCCGTTGAACTCCTATGCATGGCGAGCTGGCGTAGATATAGTATTAACAGGATTATGGCTGTGGCTGCGAGAATTATTATCGTCAACCCCTCACCGCTAAGTAGGAGGTCCGTTAGGTTCTGGCCCTCCGGCGGCTTCTCACCCTCACCGCTCTCCGTTATGGTTAATGGTAGCGTTATGTTTATCCTCTGCTCCCTGTACGCATCGTCGACGTAGGTTATCGTCAGTGTCACCTGGTAGGTTCCGTTCTCCACATCAGATTTAACGTGGGCCCTAACACTTATGGGCTCCGGGGAGTTTGGATCTATCTGGTCTATGTAGTATCTGCTCATTGAGGACAGCATCAACACATCGTTAGGTTGTATGGTCACGTTCAGGTTCTTGGCCGGTATATTACCCTTATTCAGTATTGTAGCTGTTATCGTGATCGTAGACGCTTTAGAGGCTGGCTGTGGGGCAACGTTTATATCATACACAATGAGCCTTATGAAGCCCCTGATTATCAACCCTATGTCGTATGTGTCTGTGTGGCTCCTGCCATACTCGTCGTTGTAGGAGGCTGTCAGGGTTACCGTGTAGGTTGCCCCTATCGATGTCTCCGGGACGAAGATGACCGGCGTTACCGTTATGGAGTCGTTCGGCTCAACAGACCTGAAGACCCAAGAGTCATTACCATAGATCACCAACGGGGCTTGAGCTGGTATATCCATTCTGATCTGAACAGTCCCCTTCCAGAGGTTATTGGTTATCGTTATGTTGAGTTGGTTGTCAAGGCCCCCTGTCAACTCATTATCGGAGATGAGAACCTTCACGTCCTTCAACCTGTCGACTTGGATGCTCCATGTCTGTGAGGTTATGAGGTTTCCATCGCTCACCCTGAACTCGATTGTGTGGGTTCCAACATCATCGCTGCTTGGTGTGTAGAGGTACCAGCTCACATTTGAGACTATCCTGTCGTCTAGGATCCACCTGTATGTTAGGGGGTCGCCGTCCGGATCGTGGCACTCGACCGAGAAGTTTAGGCTGTCGCCTACGTAGACTATTGGGTTTCCATCTATAGGCGTGAATGAGTCGATGACGGGGGCTCGATCCGGCAGTATAACCGTCACGTCTAGGGTTTTGGGCTCACCGACTATGAAGATCCCGGACTGGTTCACAAGGTACTCAATCGTCATGGGGTATGTGTAACTTCCAGCCTTGGCATCTTGGTCTATATTCAACCTAAAGGTCATGTAGAATGAGGTTGCGGGTGGGACCTCCTCGACGGAGACTGGCTGGAGGGCCTCACTAGGGTGTACAGCCTCGCCGACTGCCGCTGCCTCTAAGCCTCCAGTCGTATTGGTGAAGGGGTAGTCTAGGTGTAGGGTTGCGTATATGCCCTTTATGGTATGGTTTGAGAGGTTTCTAACGTAGACTGTTAGGGGGACATCAGAATCTCCAGGGGTCACATCTATCTGGTTGTCTGAGGATGTGCCCCAGACCACCTGTTCAACCCTGAAGTCGGCTGAGGGCTTCCCGTGAACAATCGATACAGGAGACAGAGCGATAAGCATGCTTGATAGTAATATTACGAGTAAGTATGCCGCAATGGTTTGCTTCAGCCTTTTGTTAGAGCTTTTATGCATTCAGTCCGCCTTCCTCAACTCTTCACCGATTATCCTACCATCTCTAAGATAAATTATTCTGTCAGTCATCTCCGCAATCTCGCGGTCGTGAGTTACAACGATTATCGTAGTGCCGAACTCCCTATTCAGCTTCTTCATGAAATCTATAACATTTCTTCCGCTCTTCGAGTCGAGGTT
>QMYL01000216.1 GCA_003662645.1 Candidatus Bathyarchaeota archaeon | reverse complement strand
TAAAAGCGGATAACATACTGGCCGCTAGGGACGCTGGGGCCAGCGGCTTCGTGGTAGGCTCCTTCATCACGGATAGTAAAAACCCCTTAGAAGCCTTGAAGAGGCTCAGGGAGATTCTGGACTAAAGCAAGACCCCAATCCAGCAGGAAGACGAACCCGCAAAGCTCATAGAAGGTTTCGCACAAGAAGCCAAGATAATCAGACAACACCTCAGCCAGATAGGCCGAAGAGACGGAAGCATATCCAGAACCCGCTAAACCGAAAAACACTTTAATTAACACACAAACATGATTCCCCGCTATCCCTAATGGAGGGCCTCGATTAAATATGTCAGCGTAATAAATCGGGTTTAAAGTTTCAGGGGATCCTGCCATAGTTAGGATCTGGAAGGAAGGGAAAAATACGAGTATAGGGCTGAGGACAATCGGCTTGGAGGAGGTTCAGGCCATATCAGATCGGTTGAGGATGGTTTCACTAAAGAGCGGGATCAGGTATTGATAGTCTTACCGTCCTATTTGGAAAGAAGGCACTAGAGATTCTAGAGGTTAAGAGGGAGGATGTGTAGATCTGTGTGCTCCGTATTGGTAGGTTCTTCACGGCAGCTGGTGCTTTAGCTATGACCACCATCTTCTCGGCTTATGAAACGGCTCTGGTCATCAAGCCTTTCGTGAAGCTGAAAACTCACTAGGTTTAAAGTTAAGCTTCACCTAGATCTCTTCGAGATCGGTAGAGGAGGCCTCAAAGTATAAGAGATCAAGAGAATCGCGACCGAGGACGCACCGAACACGAGCCCGATCCAGCTCATCAAGAGCCATCGAGGTCTCAAGAACTCGTAATTGGGGTTTAGTAGTGGCGTAAGCAGTCCATAAGAGATGGCGACTAAGTATGCCCCAAAGTTTCTGAGTGCAAACTCCGAGGTTATCCTCCTCCTCAGGAGGTAGATCATAATTGGTATCAGAACCCCTCTCAAGGCTATACCGAATAGGTCTCGCAAGATTATACGCGTCGAGAAGTCGATCAGGTACGCTGTGAAGGAGCCTATCATGGTGATGTCGGCCAGTATGGCTGAGGCATAGAAGGCTGACATAGTATATACGCGAGTCTTAAGGATCAGGAATACCATCAGAGTTATGGTTACCCCTAAACCCGCAGTCGCCCATATATGCCAAACTGGAATGAAGCCTCTTAGATCGAGAGGTTTGTTGGGCGAGTATGGTGCAACTAATGGATAGGGATCCTTATATCTTTGGGATATCCGATATATTATCTCGCCTATGCCATCTCCATCTACGTCCACGCCCCGATAATTGTCCCAGTAATTTCCCATATCCCTAAAACTCCAGACGATAATTATGTCTGGCTTAACGGATACATGTCTCTGATTTTTGAGGAAGTTATTCCAGTAGATGTATGTGTTGTTGCAATTGCATAAGATACCGAACTCATTGAGTGCGAGGGTGTTTCCAACTATTCTATTGTAAGGGCTGTCGTAGTGTATAAAGATGCCAATACCAGAATTGTTAATGAATTTGTTATTTAATATCATGTTGTGATAAGAATGCTCATAGATGCTTATTCCTTTCCCGTTTATGGTGGGGTCGATGTGGCCGTTGTCTAAAGACGTGTTATTTATAATGGTGTTGTAATCGCTGTTATGGATAACTATCCCGCATTGGATATTCCCCTTTGAGATATTATCCCTAACCGTGTTATTGTTGGAGCGATTAGTGATTATGATTCCATCCCAGCACTTAGAGACAAGGTTTCCGGTAACGTTGTTGAAGGACGAGGAGACCAGCTTTATACCGTAAGAGACGTTGATTATCTCCGTGTTCTCAACCCTCCCGTTCCTCACATTGTGAAGAACGATACCCTTGGACGAGAGGCCGACTCCACTCCCGCGGATACGCACATTCCTAATGATGAAGTAAGCCCTTGTATTCGCTATACGTATACCAAAGGCTCCTTTACCCGAGATACTTATCTCCCAGCCCTCTATGAGGTAAGGGTCGCCAGCCTTTCCAGAACCACTAATAACCCCATTTTCCCAAGTGAAATCGGGGTCCTCATCAATCTCTATGGGGCCGCGCACTTTGAGGTTTGAGAAATAGTTAGAGCTTAAAGGCGTATAAGGTTTTGAGTGGAGAGGTTGCAGTGTCATAATCGCCGGCTCCGAGAGAGGAAACGTGGACCAAACTACCAACATCATACTCAATGAGTAAGCTAAAACTGGGCACAACCTCTGTCGTAACATTCCTCAACAACCATGTTTTAAAGATGCTGACAAGATAAGGTTTTTGGCTTCGAGGTACTCTGCTTCTTTTTGGGTGTCTTTGGGTTGTGGAGCTCCTCCTCGAAGTCGTTAGGAAGGCTAGGATGTTCAGGCGTAATAAGGTTTTTTGCTCCATCATAAGGGTTGGGGCTTACCTTTTGTGTATGTCTGGTCTGAGCTTTAGGTGTGTATCGGAGTTTGGGATTCCCGAAGGGCAGGATGTTGTCAGGCGGTGGGTTCACAGGTTTGCTGGGCTGCCTTCAAGCCTAAAGTTAGGAGAGCTATAGCTGTAGACGAGACAGGCTCATAAAGGCGTTACTCCAGCTGATTTTTCATTCTTGCATTAAAAATTTAAGCTCCATAAGAGAATTAATTTAATGCTACGTT
>QMYL01000215.1 GCA_003662645.1 Candidatus Bathyarchaeota archaeon | reverse complement strand
TATTCTGTCAGTCATCTCCGCAATCTCGCGGTCGTGAGTTACAACGATTATCGTAGTGCCGAACTCCCTATTCAGCTTCTTCATGAAATCTATAACATTTCTTCCGCTCTTCGAGTCGAGGTTCCCAGTTGGCTCATCAGCTAAAATTATACTCGGCCTGTTTATTAGAGCCCTGGCTATAGCCACTCGTTGCTGCTCCCCCCCGCTGAGCATCTTCGGCCTCATGTTTGCCTTGTCCTCTAATCCCACAACCCTCAGCATCTCCATGACCCTCCTAGCCCTCTCCTCCCTAGGTATACTCTTAACCAGTAGCGGAAGCTCGACATTCCTAAAGACGGTTGAGCGATTTATGAGGTTGTAGGCTTGGAAGACGAATCCTATCTTCTCGTTGCGGAGCCTGGCTAGGGCCCTATCATCCATGGTTGAGAGGTCAACCCCGTCGATTAGGATCCTACCAGATGTTGGTCTATCCAAAGCTCCGATGAGGTTCAGTAGGGTTGATTTCCCGCAGCCTGATGGACCCATTACTGAGATGAATTCCCCCCTCTTAACCTTCAAGCTTAGGCCGTTTATGGCAGGGACCACCACCGGGCCGACAACATACTCCTTAAATAGGTCTATAACCTCAACTGCATACTCAGTTTCACCAGCTTTAACACTGTCAGTCGTTTCCATTATGGCTTCTTCCCCTGTTGAGCCGGCGCCGTGTAGCTTTAATGTGCACCAGATCGAGATCGCCCCAAGGATGATCAAGGATAGGGATCGGAAGGTTAAGGTGTGGATTTGACCGTCTAGGTTCTTGGATAAGGCTATTCCTCCCAGTATCATCTCCCAAGAGGGGGTTAATAGGGCGAAGTATATCCCGAAGCCATTTCCGGTCGCTACGCCGTATATACCCAGCAGGCAGAATACCATTATTAGGAAGTTTATGACCAGACTGGTTGAGTATGATAGGATTGAGCTTACTCCCAGGGTTGAGTTTGAACCGGATGGTGGGGGATTCATAACCTCAAGGAGAGAGAGGAGTAGGTATGCCGTGAGTATGGTTATTGAAGCCCCCTGATGGAGCCAGCCGGTTTGGGCTTTACCCAAAGTTCCTCCCCTCAACACCATCCACCCTGGGGTTTATTAGAGATATTCTCCGGTTTAGATATATAGAGTATTCCTCCACAGCCCCTAGAGAAGGAGGCAACCTCAACCTCCGTCACACTTAACTTATACGATTTGGAATAATTAGTTGTCTGGGTGGAGGAGTGATGGATAGACCATACTTGAGGATGCTGTTCCGCCCCCAAGTTAAGGAGCCTACCCTCATAACCGGGTTGCCGGGCTTCGGAAATATTGGGAAGATAGTCGCAAACCTATTGATAAAGTTCTCACAAGCAGAGCTCTTTGCGGAGCTATACTCCCCATCCTTCCCAGACATAGTTATAGTGGATAAAGGTGGCGTGTGTCGCCTCCCCAGGTACGAGTTCTATGCGCCGAAGTCTGGTAGGAATATCATAATCCTTACCGGAGACGTACAGCCCCCACTGGACGATATACCGGCACATTATGAAGTGTGCGGTATGGTTCTAGACCTGATGGATGAGTTCGGATGTAAATACATAATAACGATAGGCGGTATCCCATCCTCACAGCCCGTAAAGGAGGTCTATGTCGCAGCGACAAAACCGGAGATAGCCGTAGACTACATGGAGAAGGGAGCCATAATCTATGGGGGAGGGAGGATAATGGGGGCGTCAGGCCTCCTTCTAGGCTTAGCAAAGAGACGCGGGATGGAGGGGGCATGCATACTCGGCTCGACCATGGGCCTAACGGCGGACAGGGAGTCAGCGTTCCAGGTCTTCAAGTTCCTAACAAAGATACTTGAGCCGATGCAAGAGGAGGTATAAAATAACCCGAGGACCTCATAAACGCCTTTGATGAACAACAAATCAGAGGAGGAAAGTTAGGGAAAGGGAGTGTTTACTTAAGGAGATCGGATGAGATTAAACCCCAAGTTTACGCCTCAACGATCTAAGCCTCTCACGTATCATCTCATTGGCGATGGCTGGATCAGCCTTCCCGCCGGTCTCTCTCATCAGCTGCCCAACTAGGAAGTGGACAGCTTTCTCATTCTTTAGGGCGTCGTCAACCGCCTTCGAATTTTCCCTGAAGACCTTGTCGATGATCTCGCTTAGGAGTCTTCGATCCGTTATCTTCACTAGACCCCTCGACCTGACTATCTCCATCGGATCCTTCCCGGCCACTATAATCTCGGGTAGAATCCTCTTCGCTATCTTCCCACTTATAACACCCTCATCTATAAGGCGTATCATATCCACGAGCTTCTTGGGGGTTATCTTCGACTCCTCAAGTTCCAGGTTATTCTCATATAAGTAGCGGAGCATATCGCTCATCATCCAGTTACTTATAACCTTCGGTTTATCGTAGAGCTTCACACACTCCTCGAAGAAGTCTGCTAGAGCCTTCGAGCTCACAAGGACCTCAGCGTCATACCTCGGAAGCCCATAAGACTTAATGAAACGCTTGGCCCTAGCCTCAGGTAACTCAGGCATTCTGGCCTTAATGTTATTGATGAAGTTCTCATCAAGCTCTATCGGAACAAGGTCGGGCTCCGGGAAGTAACGGTAATCCTGCTCCTCCTCCTTCGTCCTCAAGGTGACGGTT
>QMYL01000214.1 GCA_003662645.1 Candidatus Bathyarchaeota archaeon | reverse complement strand
GCTGTGTTACTTGCTGGTGCGTATATCGTGGCGCCCTTCTTCGAGATAACCCTCAGGGCGGTCTCTCTGAGCTCGTCCCTTATCCTAGCGACCTCCTCAGATGTGAAGCTCCGCCTTTCACTCCCTATCCTGACCCTACTGAAGACCGGAACCTGGTTCTCCCCATGCTCCCCGATCACGTAAGCGTCTACGTCCAGCACCGGAACCCCATAGAGCCTGCTTAGGGTCCTCCTGAACCTGGAGGAGTCGAGCTGGCCGGCGCTCCCGATAACCCTAAACCTCTCGATCCCTGTGTAACGCCACATCAGGTAGTTCATTAAGTCAACGGGGTTCGTCAAGGTGACAACCACGAAGTCCCCACTTAAACCCTTAATCTCAGAGGCTACGCTGCGGATTATCTTGGCGTTCACATTCAACAGCTCCATCCTAGACTTCATCTCGGGAGTCCTAGGCTTACCCGCGGTCACAACTATGACGTCGGAGCCATCGGCGTCGGTGTAGTCCCCGGCATAGACCTCCAAATTACTCTTGAAGGCCAGAGCCTGAGCTATATCCGCAGCGTTACCCTCCGCGAGCTCTCTGTATATGTCAACCAAGACGAGCTCGTCCGGTAGACCCCTCCTAGCGACCTCGTAGGCTACGCATGAACCGAGTTTCCCGACACCTATAACAGTAACCTTGACCATACCTAATAGCTAAAAGTAAACCCCTATATAACTTGAATATCGGCAACTGGAGGTGGAAAGCTCCTAGCCCTGCTCGGAGCCTCACCGAGTAACGTTGAGAGTTTAGTGAGAACCCTCAAGCCCGATGTCCTACTGATACGCACCCACCGCAGAACCGAGGTTAAGGCTAGTTATTGCTTGAGAGATTGTATGTAGGTTGACATCCCGAAAGCCTTCAAAAACTTTTTAAGGGTGAAGTGAATAATAGTTAGTGCTTCGTTCCGATGGAGGATAGAAAAGTGAGGGATAACCGGGTACGGGGGAATCGTTTCCTCCATAGATAGAGACCCACCTAAGTTCTCCTTTATAGCGACCGGCAGAGGAGAAGTTACCAAAACTCGAGATGGTTTCTGGAAACCCGAAGAGGTTGAGAGGAGAGTAAACCGTAAACTCGGAGGTGAAATTCTAGATGGTTGAGATGACGGGAGCGGAGGCGCTGGTAGAATCGCTGAAGAGACAGGGCGTGAAGGTGATCTTCGGCATAATCGGCGGGGCAACCCTACCAATATACGACGTACTACAAGAGTCGGGGATAAGGCACATCCTCGTCAGGCATGAACAGTGCGCAGCACACGCAGCCGACGGCTACGCCAGAGCGAGCGGTAAGCCGGGGGTATGCATGGCAACTTCAGGGCCCGGAGCGACAAACCTCGTCACGGGTATAGCGAACGCCTACATGGACTCATCTCCAGTCATAGCCGTAACGGGACAGGTGAACAGGTACTCACCCAACACAGCCTACATGATCGGTAGAGACGCCTTCCAGGAGGCCGACATAATAGGGATAACAACACCAATCACAAAGCATAACTACCAGATCAGGTACGCGGCTGAGGTTCCCAAGGTGGTTAAGGAGGCCTTCTACATAGCCACAACCGGTAGGCCGGGCCCAGTCCTGATAGACTTCCCGAAGGACACCCAGACGGAGAGGGCCGAGATGGAGTTCCCGGATAAGGTTGAGATCAGGGGGTACAGGCCTGTTGTAAACCCTCACCCACTACAGATCAAGAAGGCGGCTGAGCTCCTACTGAAGGCTGAGCGGCCGATAATCCTAGCGGGTGGAGGTGTAATATTATCGAACGCATCCGATGAGCTCCTCAGGCTCGCCGAGTTCATGTTGGCCCCGGTTGTGACGACCTTCATGGGGAAGGGGTGCATCCCGGAGAACCATCCGCTATGCCTAGGATGCATAGGTATGCACGGCTCAAAGGTTGCAAACACCGCGATACTTGAAGCGGATGTCCTCTTCGCCGTTGGGACAAGGTTCGCCGATAGGTCGACCGGGACCCTAGACACCTTCTGCCCTGACGCCAAGATAATACACATCGATATAGACGCCGCCGAGATAGGTAAGAACGTTGAGGTGGATGTCCCGATAGTTGCCGATGCGAAGAGGGCCCTCAGGGCGGTATACATGGAGGTTACGAAGCGGGCTGAGAAGAGAGGGGATACACCATGGCTCCGCAGGGTTAGGGAGTTGAAAGATAGGCTCCAGGAGGTTGTTGAGCCCTCCGGTGAGGAGTTGAAGCCCCCTGTGTTGATGAAGGAGCTGCGTAAGCTCCTACCGGCTGACTCGATAGTGGCGACCGAGGTCGGTCAGAACCAGATGTGGGCGTCCCTATACTTCAAGGTTTACAAGCCGAGGACCTTCATAAGCTCGGGTGGGCTTGGAACCATGGGCTTCGGCTTCCCAGCCGCCATAGGCGCGAAGGTAGCCTTCCCGGATAAGTTCGTAGTCGATATAGCCGGCGATGGAAGCTTCATAATGACTGAGCAGGACCTTGCGACATCAGTCACGGAGGATATACCTATAACGGTGATAGTGCTAAACAACTCCACGCTCGGTATGGTGGCCCAGTGGCAGAGCCTCTTCTTCGGGAGACGGTACTTCTCGGTAGACCTCGCTAGGATACCCGACCTCGTCACGTTGGCGTAGGCCTACGGCGCCCACGCGAT
>QMYL01000213.1 GCA_003662645.1 Candidatus Bathyarchaeota archaeon | reverse complement strand
TCAAACCCAATATTTTACTGTCCGCGAAGACTTGGCGGAGGTCCGACACTCCAGCCCTCCCAGCCTTAACCTCGACACAACACTTTAACCCTGAAGGATCAACTGCTACCATATCAACCTCGAAGGCCGCCTTCTCGCCGACCCTAACGATCTTATTCGTCTCTAAGATCTCATAACCAAGCCTCCTCAGTAAGGCCCTAGCAATCCTTTCACTGCTCATCCCCCTAACCCTAGATTTCGGCATCTCCACATCATCCTCGAATGAATACGGTTGGTATGAGGTCCAGCGGCCTAGCCTCGATGCTCATCCTCTTCTCAACCTGCTGGGCCAATATCCTATTGAACCTCCCGCCGAAGCATGTCAGAACAACCTTCGGTTTGCACGCTTCGATGAATTCGATTAGTTGATTGAAGTCTGCATGGTCACTGAGGGGGAATGAGTCTCCTCTACGCCTGCCATAGAGGAGGGACCAACCGGAGGCTAGGGCCACCTTAAATCTTGGATCACCCACCCTGAGGTTCTTGGGGATTATAAAGACGCACTCCCCCGAAGCCTCAACCTCCTTGGCCTCTTCAGAACCGGAGATGAGGAATTCTAGGGAGATCCCGTGGTCCTCATATATCTGGTTTATCTCAGCTATCCTCCGGTGAACCACGACGGGTAGGTTAGTAAGCATGTTGAATGCCTTCACTATCTCCTGGGCATTCCCCAGCGAGTCGGTCCTAAAGGTCGGGATCTTACCATCCCTCATGGTCTTGAAAGCCCACTCAACCATATCCCTAGCGATCTCACCTCTCTCGGGGAATTTGAAGAACGGCGAACCGAAGGTCGCTTCTATTACAAGTATATCGCAATCAACGGGTTCAGCCGCTTTCATTGTCAGCGTATCTCTGAATTGCATGTCACCTGTGTAGAGAAGCCTCCCATCCGAAGTTGAGACCTCATAGAGGGCTGAGCCCAGAACGTGCCCGGCGTTGTGTGCCTCAACCTCCAATCCTCCTACTTCAACCCTTTCACCGTAGGAGAGAGGTCTCCATCTGGTCAACCTGCTGTACCTTGACGCAATCTCTCCAGTCTCCCTTGTGGAACTCTTCTCAACATCGTGGAACCTCAACCCTCTAGAGTGGTCTAAGTGGGCATGGGTTACGAATATGTGTGAGCAATCCCTTCCGTGTCTCCTGGGGTCGAATATAATCCTCTCACCACCACTCTCGATCAATATGCCGCTGTCCCACTTCACCGTTAGAGCCATCACTTCATCCCTTAGTGACGTCTAGGATTTAAGCTAAGAATCTAAAAAGGTTTCTGCCCAGATGAGGTTACCATTTAATATAGTCATGTAGCTCAGCTTTTCAACCCAGTCTATCCAGTTCTATCAAGTTCGTCGATGGCGGAGCTAAGGCCCTAGTCATCACGTCCTCAGCTACCCCTCTGTTATTCTCAGGATCATACATAGCCTCAACGAGCCTGTCAAAGTCAAGTCGGTTAACCCTCTCACACGCCGCCCTCAAAGCGTTTATATTTAGGATTAAGGCCCTCTCGACCGGTATCCTCTCAGGGTTTATATCTATACCGAAGCGGCCCCTGTAGCCATACATCTTCAACACGATCAACGCGGCGTACATCTGGTCGATCCCGAGAACGCCGACGTTTAGGTCCTGGTCGTAGTTCCCTAGGGGTTGACTGTTCCAGTGGGTGTGGGCGAGTCTTCCCTCACGCATTATTGACGCCAGAGCGTAGGCCAACTCCTCATGGCCCATTAAGACATGTCCAACTTCAGGGTTCAAGGCTACTAGGGCGTGTCCCTCCTCGAGTAGCCTCCTATTCTCATCGGCCTTCAGCATTGCCTCAACGTTCCTGGCCATCAATATCCCGTTCGCTGTGTTACGGTAGATGTTGTTTCCTCTCGGCTCGTAAGGTTTCGGCTCTATGGCGACCCTAACCCCCGGAACTGTATCCATGGCCTCAGCCAGTCCACATTCAAAGTTGTCCCACATCTTATAGAAGTCCACACCTATCGGGTTTTCGTAGCCGTCTATGCCGGGCCATACCACCATGAATTCGGTCTCAAGCTCCTTGTTCATCTTCAGTGCTTCGATCGTTCTATCGATGGCCTTCCTCCTCACCTTTGGGTTTGGGTTCGATAGTGAGCCGAACTCGAAGGTCTTCTCATAGAAGAGGTTCGGAATCACGGTTATGACCTTTATCCCCGTTTCCTTCTCCAAGCTTTTATACTCGTCGATTAAGTCTTGGTTTATCTCATTTGGGTAGTGAGCCTCCAAACCGAAGGTTGAATCGACCACCTCGTGATCGTATAAGTCTCCAACCTTCCTCAATACGTCTTCGATTGAGCCTCTCTCTACGTAGGGTTCGTGGAACCTGCCTCCGCTTGGGTAGAAGTACCAGACCCCAGCCGAGAAACGTGGCTCCAATTGAAAGCTCTTCAGGTGCTTAAGCATCTCCTCCCTATCTCTTCTAACCTTCTGTTCCCTCAGATCAATCATGTCACATGACCTCCAAGGAGATTACGTACTTAATTAGTAAAAACCTTACTGAACCCGGCTGGCTTAGGTATCACTGTTTGACCGCGGTTCTATTGACTATGTATATCGTGTAGAGGTTATCCGTCGATGAGAAGACTACCGTAAAATTCTCGCAGAGGTTTGAGTAGTAGCCGAAGTGGGAG
>QMYL01000212.1 GCA_003662645.1 Candidatus Bathyarchaeota archaeon | reverse complement strand
TTCACAGCTGCTATCTCCATTCTCTCTAAGTATGAGGGCATAACCCTCAAGTCACCGTCATACTTGGCGAAGAAGAGGTATGGTTTGGAGGGCATCTGAACCCTCCCCAATCCCTTCTCCCTGAACGCCTCCTCAACGACCTCCATAACCTCCCCCATCGAGAGGAGGGGCTTAACCTCATCATCCGTCAAGATTAGGGTCTTCAACAACCACCACCATGTTAGAGTCCATCAAACCTCTAAAATAACTTTCTTGAAGAGAAGCAAGCCACGTCTCACAGTCTCAGAGCGGCTGAGCCTAGGAGCGTAAAGTTTAAGGGTTAGATGGCCAGATGCTTACTTGCATCTGGAGGGTTGAAGCCGTCATAGGGGGTTAGAGGATGGTTCTCAGTCAAGCGATCGAGAGGAGGGTGCAAGCCCTCATATCGATGAGGGGATACAAGGTCCTATCAAGGGAGGATGGTGACGGCGAGTCCTACTTAACAGTTGAGACTAGGGATGGTAAGAAACTACTCATGTGGGCCCTCGAGACCGATGAGACTCTGAGCAACGAGCATGTCAATAGGTTGAGTGGGAGGATTGAGGAGTGTGGCTTTGATGGGGGGATAATAATCGGGGCTAGCAGGTATGCAGAGTCTGCGAGGAATGAGGCAAGGAAGCGTGGGATAGAGCTGGTCTCCACAGACTTTCCAATACTAAACTTATTCGAGCATGAGCTTGTCCCCAAACATGAGATACTAACCCCAGAGGAGAGGGAAGAAGTCCTGAGGAGGTATAGGATAAAGCCCTACCAGATGCCGTACATCAAGGCTTCAGATCCTGTTGCTAGGGCTATAGGGGCAAAGCCCGGCGATGTACTCAGGATAATCAGGAAGAGCCCTACAGCTGGTAGATACGTATCGTATAGGTATGTGATCGAGGGCTGATGAAACCTCTCCAGACTCGGGCTATTGACCCTCTCCCCGCCTTCTCTCCTCCCTAACCTCATACAGTATGACGAGGGCCTCACCGAGTGGTATGCCGAGTTTAGCGGCCAGCTCCCTTGCGGTTATATCGGGCTGTTCGATCAGGATCTTCTCGGCTGTATAGGCTTTATGGTGTGGGTACATGACCATTGCATGGACGGTCTCCACTAGGATGCTCCAGAGCGGGTTGTTCAAGTAGGCATCTAGGTCTATACTCATGTAGACTCGCTCCCTCCGCCGAGAAGTAGACGCAGTTGACATTAATGATACCCTTATGTTTTGTATTTAAGTTCTACTGGAGTTTTTCTTCATATAGTTATAGTGTTGTTCTCCATAGCCAAATCGTTCAGTGGATGCCTCGGATGGATGGGACGACGTTCAAATCCGATGGTGATTGTCATGGACTCCCATCTGCTTGATGGTTTTGCCATCTGTAGAGGGGTTTCATAAAGCTTATTAATCCGATCGTAAGTTATCCATTATTGGAGGACACCTAAAAGGTGCAACATGGCGTAAGGCGTGTAGTCCTAGACGTATTAAAGCTTCGTGATCCGCCTCTGCCTGAACTTGCTATGCGCCTGAGTTCTATACCCAACATAGACGGCGTAAACATATCCCTAGTCGAGATAGACCAGAACACCGAGAGCGTGAAGATAGCGATAGAAGGGAGCAACATCAACATAGAGAAGATACAGAAATTGATGAAGGATTATGGAGCTGTGATACACAGCATAGACGAGGTCGTCGTCGGGAAGAAGATGGTCACCATATAAAAGAAGAGAGGGGGATACAACTCTCCCAGAGTGGTTAACAAAGTATGGAAACCCTGAGAGAATTCTTGAACAAGGTAAAGCTTTACATACAAGTCACGCACGTCAGCGACATAGCGAGAAGATACTTCGCAATGAATGGCTTCGACGGCTCGATGACTGTGCTAGGAGTGATTCTAGGCGCATGGATAACCGGGGTTAAAGACCCCAAGGTAATAGTTATGACTGGCTTCGGGGCCTGTTTAGCTATGGGTGTATCTGGGTTCTTCGGGGCCTACATAACTGAGAAGGCTGAGAGAAGGAGGCAGCTTAGGGAGCTTGAGGAGTCGATGCTTGAGGACCTCGATGACTCCCTCCACCGGGATGCTTCGGAGTTCGCCTCAGCTTTGACAGCGATAACTAACTGCTTATCCCCAGCCTTAACAGCCGCCATATCGCTGGTCCCATTCATCTTCTCCATGTTCGGGGTAATCCCGATCTTCAACTCATACATAGCGTCCTTCACTCTGACCTCCCTAACTTTATTCTCGATAGGCATATACCTAGGTAGGGTTGCGGGGGAGAACGTCTGGCTCTACGGGATCCAGATGTTGATGGCTGGCTTGGTCATAACGATAATTCTATTCCTACTTGGGGAGTTCGCGTAGCGTTAAGGAGTGTGATGAGGGCTTCACGGGTTGTAGGTGAAGGTTTCACCGGGTTTAAGCACTACTACACTTGTTATCGGGGCGACGGCGCCGACCAACTCTTTTAACATCTCTAGGTCAGCGGTTTGGTCCGGGAAGGTTCCGTAGTGCATCGGTATGAAGACCTCGGGCTTTATGAGGTAGGTTGCATAGGCTGCCTCCCTCACGCCCATGTTGTACTTTCCCCCAACGGGCATTATCGCCACCTGGGGGGAGTATAGATCCGATATGACCTTCATATCATAGAAGACCCCTGTGTCCCCTGCGAAGTAT
>QMYL01000211.1 GCA_003662645.1 Candidatus Bathyarchaeota archaeon | reverse complement strand
GATCCCACCGTCCGGTGTGCAGTATGGTTGCTCACAGTAGATGTTATTCGAGATTATTGGGGCGCTAGTAACCTGGATTATTCGGGAGCCAGAAGCTACATATACCCCACGGTCTATACTTTCTGAGACCCACCTAACCCCACGGCTCTTTCTGTTTGTCATATAAGAACCTTTCCATTGTTGATGTTGAATGAAACATCACCTCAGTTATAAAGTTTTTGAATCTCCCTTATGGTTGGATGGCGTATCCAAATGGTCATGAGCCGGGCTTCCCTGCTGGCTATGTGTAGCATGGGATCGCGGTAAACTGAACTCGTCGTGTTTTTGTCCGTATCCTATCGATCGGCAGGTATAGATGCTCCCCAAACCCCTCCACCGTCAACCCTGAAGGCGTCACCCCCTGATCACCACGACTCCGTTCAATAACTCCGGCATCCACTAGGCCCTCAGGTTAGAGTTAGGGGTTAGCCTATTCTCCCACCCCCACAATTCAGGGTATAAGGACCTAACTGCATGCAACTATCTCATCTAGTCCCCTGAAGGGTTTGTGGACACCAGATCTTCACAGCAAGATTGACCAGTTAAAATTCCAATACTCAAATTGACCAACTGGATGGGATCGCCAAAATCATTCAAGCCCAGTTAACTTTGACTCAGCTATCTCCCCCCGTCCAGAAGGTATAAACCTCTGAAACTCCTCTAGCGGTATCCTAGCTATCTCATCTGCGTAATCTGGCAGGAGCTTCGTAAGCCTAAGCCTAATCTCCTTAGCAAGTCTACCGCTCGGCTCTCTTCCAGGCACCAGCCTAACATAAGCCTCAGCCCTCCTTGCGATGGCGGTGGTTGGACCGCCTATAACCCTCCAGCCATCCTCCTCCCTCCTCACACCTATAGCAACCTCAACCGGAACCTTCCTGATGTAATTTCTATGCCCATATATCATGAAGGAACCCCTAGGGAGGTACTCACCAGATGGTGGATGCATACTTACCTGGTTTGGAGTGACCCAATAGACGTTCATAGTTGACAACATCTCCCTCCAAGCTCTGGAGTATGAAGCGGCGAGCTGAGCTGCCTCCCTCAGGGTGTTCTCCGGGATCGGTTTCCCCTTACTCTTCACCACGACGAAGGGGGCACCGGGGATATCAGCATGAAAGACCACATCCTTCGGCTCCATATACCTCCTGATCAAAACCTCATTCGTCGATGCGTCCTTACCGCCTATCACTAGGAACCCATCTGAGGAGTAGAACCACCTGAACTTCTCATACCACATCCTCTTAGGCCTTTTTCTCAAGGGCTTAACGGCCTCCTCAACCCTCTTGGTTAACTCAATCTTAGTTTCCTTGATCCTAGATAGGGTCTCTTTGATTGCCCTCTCAGCCCCAACAATCTTCCTGCCGGCCTTCTTGGCTCTCTCATAGTATCGGGCTGCACTCTCCTGCACAGACCTCCTCAAGTCTAACTGGAAGGCCTCTCCCTCAACGTTAACCTTAAGCGTCATATTCTTTGGGTTTATGGCCTCGACGTAGACGGCTGGGATTAACCCCTTCCTCCGCTCTTCCATTAAAGTTTTAGTTACTTCGTTCCAGGTCCTCCCGCTTCTCTTCCCTTCCATAATACGCTGAACCAGGACGGTCAACTCATTTAGGTGCCTATAGATTATGTCGCCTATCCTCCTATTCCTCTCAGCCCTCTCCTTAAGGGCCTCAAGGGCCTTCTTCTGTTCCTTCAACCTCCTCTTAAGTCTGGCCAGTTCCTCGCCGCCCTTCTCCTTCACCCTCTCAACCCTATCCCTGATGAGACTTTCGGCATAGTACTCGTCTAGAGCCCCATTGAAGCTCTCATAACTCTCACACCTCAGCCTTTCATAGATCTTCAACCGTGTGGGGGCGACATCAACCCATATACCCTCATCACCGATGAAGATGCAGGGTCTCATATTGTCAGGGCTTATCTCATTCAGAACATCCTTAATGCTCTTAAAGATCTCATCCAGCTCATCTCCAGTGAGTGATCCGCAGGGTTTATCCTTCTCAACACCAGCCCTAAGGAGTATCTCCTCGGCGTATAACCCGCCGATGCTTAGGAACCTTGTTAAGGCTCTCACGACGGCGATCTCCCCGAAATCCCTTATATCATCGAGTTCATCACGTTCCAGTCTCCTTGGGTTCCTCCCGCTCGGGGGTGGATACTTAAACTCCTCGCCCCTAAGGATGTTTCTATCCTTCATCCTCCGGTAGGTTAGGGCTTGAATTATTCTACCATCGCCGCCTACGAGTATTATGTTACCATTACCAAAGAGTTCGGATATGAGCCTATACCTGTCGCCACCACGCTCAATGTCGATCACCAATATCCTCTCGAACTCGTACTGTCTAACCCCCACAACCCTACCATTCCTGAGGTATTTACGGAGAGCCATGGAGAAGGCTGGGGGATTCTTGGGCTTCTCAAACTCGTAGGAGGTTGTGTGAACCCTCCTACCCGCTTCAATTAACAGATACGGAGGGATGCCCTCCAGCCCTCTAAGCTTCAGGAGAAGAATTTTACGATTTACTTGATAGACGTTGTCTATTCTAGCTCCCCTCAATGATGAGTCCAGCTCAGCCGCTACAGCCGCCACATCGAAGCTGCTCATCTCAACCTTCAAGGTATCCACCAGCTGACGAGGAAACGAAGATCCAACCGGTCGATATGAATATCATGAAGAG
>QMYL01000210.1 GCA_003662645.1 Candidatus Bathyarchaeota archaeon | reverse complement strand
GTGTGTGGATATCGCTTTCACCCGCTTACACGCTTCAAGGCAGTTCTTACGAGCAGCAAACAAGTCAGTCGATTGTAAACTACGCCACAATTGGTTATGGAACGAATGAGGCCTCGGTAACTTTAAGCATAATGACGATTAATGGTGGGGGTATTAAGGTTGATGGTGTGGAGTATAGGGGCTTCGCCACTTTGAATGTAACGGTTGGCGCCGTACTCAATATAACTGTTGTAGATCCGGAGTACCATGAGTCTGATCCATCCCTTCCTATGGAGTGGCTGTGGGAGCATAGTGAGAGCGTTCCAAACTTCCTATTCTGGGAGGACAGCGCCGGTTTCTACTCGACGAACAGAACAATCCTGTACACTGTTCCGGACGTAGGTGAGGTTACGTTGCTGGCGTATTACAATTATACCATAGCTAGGGAGGAGGGGGAGAATTACTTCCTCCTCTGGAGGGTTGGCACAAGCCCGTCATACCCCTTCCATCCACCCGTGAACAGGCTTATACTTGTGGGTGACAGGCTCTATACGCAGAGTTTTGAGGGGCAGAATAACCCGGTAACGATATGGAATGTATCCGGTTTGAATCTGACATACATCTCCATATCGATAGGTGAGCATAACAGCACATTCATACCGCAGAACTTCGAGCACTTCTATGTTGATGGGAACTACCTGTACGGCACACATTCAGGTAGCGACGTTATAAGCCACACCTACCATCCCTTCGACATATACGACGTCTCAGACCCGATGGACGTCAGGTTGGTTGGATACCTAGACACCTACGAGGATGGGGTCTACAACGGGCTTGTCTACGCGGCTGGGGATTACGCCTACGTATTCAATAGGGATAGGACTGATCATTATAGACTTCTCGTCTATAACGTATCAAACCGCAGTGAGCCTCAAATAATCTGCGAGGTTGAGGTTGAGGAGTACCGCTACGAGTGGTACGGATCAGCCTACTTCAGGGGTATGCTTAGACGGGATAATCTCCTCTACCTGCTCAACGCGGCTGGGAGCATCGTCGTCTTCGACGTCTCAAACCACACAAACGTGAAGGTGGCCGCAGTACTATACCTGAATGCTACACTCTATGACATGGCGTTTGCTGGTGATCTACTATTCCTCGCATGCGGTACGGAGGGCGTCAGAGCTTATAACATCACGGGAGGCACGGAGCTGAGCTTTATAGGCGAATATAAGGCCACACTGAGGGATACGAGGGCCATAGACTACCATAATGGGGTATTATACGTTGCAGATGGATATAATGGACTGCACGTCCTGAACGCCTCGGATCCAGGTCGGATGAGCGAAATAGCCCACGAGGAGACCATAGATTGCGCGCTTGACCTGGTTGTTGACCGCGAACGCGGGAGAGTCTACGTCGCAGACTACTTCGGCGGGCTTATGGCATATAACATCACAGATCCAGCTGAGACCGAATTGACGCAGCGGGTAAACCCTGAGATCGGGATAGGGGAGTACGGCTACAACAACTATTCCCTTTTCGCCTTCTTACTACTCCCGAAGGCTACAGGAAGCTCAGGTGGATTGGGAAGCTGCTACATAGATTACCTAGCGACCGACTTCTTCGGCGTGCGGAGGCAGATAACCTCCGGGATCGAGTTCTTCGAGGTTCTTCTGTATAATGACACGGACAGGGATGGAATCCTAACGGAATACTACTACACCTCTGAGCATAACCCCAACCTCGTAGAGTCTGTTGAATGCATTGATCCCCTCTACGCATGGACAAACATGTCCTCCAAGGATGTCATAGTCACCCTATCAGACCCATACATCAGGAGGGAGAACAACATAACCACACTCTACGTGAACGTGACATACTCTAATGCACCCTTAATATTCGCATATGAGGGTGAACCAAGCTATATGAAGGGGAGGATAAACGTAACCTATACCTTCGAGGTAAGCTCAAACCTGAGGAACTCAACCTTCGAGGTTAAGTGGGGAGCAGTAGTCACCCCCTACAACCTCTCAGGGGACATCCCGCAAGACTTCTCGATCTGGAACGGATACATGGTAACCTCGATCCTGGAGGTTGGCTGCGTTGGAGCGGGCTGGGGGGTAGATATAACCCTAAACGCCACGAGCGGGCTCTTCACCCTCACCGGCATACCTGTCGCAGTATTCAAGATGGATAGAAACTACACACTCACCGAGGATGGGACGGATGAACTCAAAGAAGCTGGCATATCTATGCACCTCGGCTGGTTCGGAATAAGGGATATAAACTACCCAGACCGCGTCCACTTCGGCGCAAACTTCCACAACGTCAGCAACATGGCAACCGTAGATTACGACCCACGAGTTATAATTGGGGGCAACTACACCCCCTATAGCGGCTTTATCACGCAGTTGCCACCGGAGGAAGGGGAGGAACAACCGCCACCAGAGGAGGTTGTTGATTTCGTTCCACCAACAATAATCGTAAGTGTGAACCCGTTGAACCCGGATACAACAACCTCCGTAACCTTCAACATAACCGTGAACGACGATATCAACGGGACGGGGATAGAGACCATAAGACTATACATCGATGGGGAGCTCGTCCAAGTTTGGAGCGAGGCTGGAACACACATCTATACTGGTGGACCCTACTCCGCTGGGACCCACACATACCACGTTGAGGCCGTCGATAAGGCTGGGAATGAAGCCAGGGAACCCAAGAGTGGAAGCAATACCTTCACGGTCTCTTCTACCCC
>QMYL01000209.1 GCA_003662645.1 Candidatus Bathyarchaeota archaeon | reverse complement strand
CCTCATGCTCTCCAGTATTCTCTCCAGGTCCCTTATGGGGAAGCCTTCTTCGAGTATGAGCCCCATCGAGAGGGCTATAGGCTCCGCCCCCATGACGGCTATATCGTTAACTGTCCCTGCGACCGCTAGCCTTCCTATGTCACCTCCAGGGAAGAAGAGGGGTTTAACAGCATGCGAATCGGATTTTAAGACTATATCACCTATCACCGATGCATCATCTAGGGCTTCAAGCGGAACCTCAGCTCCACTTCCACCCAGATACCTAATTATGTAATTCTTGATAAGTTCCTGCATTACGGCTCCGCCGGCTCCGTGAGCCATCGTTATCCGGTCCATATCGGCTATGTTCAACCTAACCGCCTCCAATCTCTGTATCGATGGGATGAAACCCCCAAGTATCTATCACATCCTAGGAAAAAAGGGTTCTGTCGGGTCGAGTAACCTTTTTAATATCCCTTGGGAGTAGTGTATGTAAAGCAGTTTGGGGTTGAGTGATGTCGTCTACGAAGAAGCCTCAACTTATGGAATGCACGGTCTCATACGACGCCTTTGGACCGGAGAAGGTTCTCATCGTCAAGGAGCCAAGCATAGGTCTGACAGGGTTCCTAGTTATCGATAACACCGCCCCCGGTCCAGGTAAGGGCGGGTTGAGGATGTCCCCTGATGTAAACCTCAGGGAAATAGCCCGCCTAGCTAGGATAATGACCTGGAAGTGCGCCATAGCGGGTGTTAGGGAGGGCCTACCCTTCGGAGGGGCCAAATCCGGGATAATCGCAGACCCCAAGAAGATAACGCCGCAACATAAGAAGCTCCTGATTAAAGGCTTCGCGGAGGCAATCAGACCCTTCTGTCCCCAATACTACATTAGCGCACCCGATATGGGGACGAACTCCTCCGATATGGACACCTTCGTTAAGGCCATTGGGAACAGGAACGCCGCGACTGGGAAGACCAGGGCCCTGGGTGGGATAGAGGAGAGGCAGGGTGCGACGGCGCGGGGTCTGTGGTATACGATACGTTACACACTCAGCTATTATGGTATAGACCCCAATGAGTGTACGGCTGTGCTCATGGGCTTCGGGAAGGTCGGTAAACCCCTCGCCCGGGTTCTCTTCGAGAGGGGTATAAAGGTTCTGGCGGTGACGGATAGCCAGGGTGGGGTCTACGATGAGAAGGGGCTCGACGTATACGATCTCATAAAGGTTAAGGAGAATGGGGGCTCAGTCGTTGACTACTTGAGGAAGTTTAAGGATGAACACCCGAACGCGAAGCCTGTAACAAATGAGGAGATGTTCATGCTAAAGAAGAGAGGTAAGGATGAGAAGAGGATTTTGATACCGGCGGCGATCGGCGGGGTCTACGATGAGTATATGGCGAAGGAGATAGTTGCAGACCTAATCTTCGAGGCTGCGAACGACCCGGCGAAGACCCCCGAGACCTACCAGGTCTTTCACAAACGTGGGATAATCAACGTGAACGACTTCATAGCCAATAAGGGCGGAGTTGTAGTCAGCTACGCCGAATTGAATAAGCTACTTCAACCAGAAACCCTCCTGATAGAGTCGGTTGAGAGGGTCCTCGAGAGGATACTCCCAGTCGCGGAGGATAGGAATGTCCCACCGAGGACTGTAGCCTTGGAGATAGCGGAGAGGCATGTCCGTGAGAAGATGAAGGAGCGGAAGAGGCTGAGAGGGTACTAGGAGAAGCAATCCCCAGAGAGCTTCACCATCCATCATTTGTCTTGTTATATAAATAAGAGAGATGGTTAGAGACTCCAATTAGAAATCTCCCTGAAACGTCTAACAACCCCAGGTGAACCCAACCTATTATAAAGGTTCTCAGCCCATGAGTAACTCTTGGGTCTGGGACCCAGGAAGACCAGCTTGGCTGGCCATAGTAGCCCAGCTATGTATGGCAGGTCTGTGTACCTCAGGCAGTTTAACATCTCGATCGCTGGACCCGTTCCGTCAGGGTTTGACGGCATATCCTGTGTTGGCGGCGGGTCATGCAGGACTACAGCCCTCAGCCCTCCCCTCAACAGGGCCGTGTATAGGGCTACAACCGCCATCTCGCCGCTCCCCAGGAGGGCGATCCCACCCCTATCCACCCACTCAAGCTTCTCTAGGACCTCTAGGGCCCTCAGTGCATCGTAGACCCTCATACTCGCTATGGTCCTCCCAGTCAGCATGGCTGACCTCCTTATGAACCACTGTAGGTCTTGAGCCCACGAAGTCTCGCCGACCCCCCTAACCTCAACGAAAGCCCTGGCCCATGAGCCGTCGAAGCCGCGTAGGAGTTCGCCGCCGAAGGTTAGGTTCCTAACCGATCTGGCTAGAAGCACTATCGTTGGGATCGGTCCATCGCTCTTTATTGACCTTATAACCCTCATGTGTAGCCTCAATCCCTCCTCTGGCGTGAAGCCTATCAGGTAGCTGAGCCTCCCATCGGCCTCCTGTCTCAGTTCGACTTCCACATCAAGGTTGCACGGTTGCTTTGGGAAGGCGTTGAAGGTCTTTTCACGTAGCTTTTCGATGAGCTCTCTCCTGTAGGCTTCGAGTTCCTCCTGATTGTTTATCTGGGGTGGCCCAGCCCGCTCGATGAACCACTCCTGGACGGTTGTGGTCTTCTCGTCGGATGGAACCTTATCGAAGACCCTTAGAGTCTCCAAGGTCTCCTGGGCTTCCGGTCTCTCATCTATATCGCCTACCTCCTCTAGGGGGACATCCGCACCCTTTAGG
>QMYL01000208.1 GCA_003662645.1 Candidatus Bathyarchaeota archaeon | reverse complement strand
TTCAAAGCGCTCCGTATGATAGCCAAACATTCACCCTCAGCCCTTATAATCATAGTTCTATTCCCGATACGAGGCACACTGATGGAGGATGTTAAGCCGCCGCCCCTAAGCGACGTGGTCAGGGTGTTAGTTGAGGCCAGATCGATGATGCCGAGGGTTCCACTAGCCCTCGGCTGTGCAAGGCCTAAGGGGGATTACAGAGCATTGATGGATGTTCTGGCTGTTAGGGCTGGGGTGAATGGCATAGCCTTCCCAGCTGAAGAGGCTATTATGAAAGCCGAGAAGCTGGGTTTAAGAATTAAATTTTCACCCCTCTGCTGCTCTCAGATAATTTATGACCTCGCCGGCTCCCGGGAAGGTTGGAGTTAAGAATAAACCTTAAAGTGTATTTGCTTATTCAAATCTGGGTTTTAGGAGGGTTGGGCTGATAGATCTCACTCCAAGGCTCCGAGCACGAGGGCTAGTAGGGCCATCCTAACGACGACCCCATTCCAAACCTGCTTGAAGTATTTTGCGTATGGTGTTGCGTCGACTTCGGGGGCTATCTCATCAACCCTTGGGAGCGGGTGCAGTATTATCAAGCCGTCCTTCGCACCCTTGAGTAGGTTTAGGTCTATCCTGTAGGAGCCCCTAACCTTCTCATAATCCGACAGGTCTGGGAAGCGCTCCTTCTGGATTCTGGTAACGTATAGCACATCTATCTTCGGGATCACATCCTCAACGTTCTCCTCCTCAACGACATCCACCCTACCCTTAATATCGTCTAGGACCTCCCTACGCATCCTCAACATGCTGGGTGAGATGAAGTATAACCTAACGTCATAGAGGGAGAGGGCGTAGGCTAATGAGTGTACGGTCCGCCCGTAACGTAGGTCACCCATCAAGGCTATATCGAGACCATCTATCCTCCCCTTCTCCTTCAATATCGTATATAGGTCGAGCATTGCCTGTGTTGGGTGCTCCTCCGCACCTGAGCCGGCGTTTATAACCGGGACCCTAGCGTACTCAGCTGCAAACCTCGCGGCTCCCTCTAGGGGATGGCGTAGAACTATAACATCCGCGTAGTTCTCAACGACCCTAACGGTGTCGGCTAGGGTCTCCCCCTTCTTTATCGATGATATATCCGGTTCAGCGAAGCCTATGGTTGTCCCTCCAAGCTTCTGCATGGCAACCTCGAAGCTCAGCCTAGTCCTAGTACTGGGCTCGAAGAATAGGCTTGCGAGGGTTCTCCCACGGAGCATATCTGAGCCTCTCTTAGCCACCTCCTCCATCTCACTCGCCATGTTGAGTATATAATCGAGCTCCCCGCGGGTGAAGTCCCTTATCGATATGATGTCACGCCCTTCAAACCGCACCGCATTCACCAGATATGCATAAACCTTCCGAGGAAATAAAATTATTTATCCTTGGGTCTATTATGATTATGATCGATTGGCGGTCTGTGGGATGAGTAAGAGAACCTTAAGGGTCTCGAAGATCAGGAACGGAACCGTTATAGACCATATAACTAGGGGCCACGCCTTAGATGTCATAAAGATACTCGGGATAGACGGTCGAGCCGGCGGGGTTGTAACAATAGCGATGAACGTCCCAAGCGAGAAGCTGGGCGTTAAGGATATAGTCAAGATTGAGGGTAGGGAGCTGAACCCTGAGGAGGTTGACAAGATAGCGCTCCTAGCACCACACGCAACGATAAACATAATTCGAAACTACAGGGTCGTCGAGAAGCAGAGGGTGAAGCTCCCAAGCGTGATATATGGGATCCTCAAGTGCGTAAACCCATCGTGCATCTCGAACAGCGGTGAACCTGTCAAATCGACATTCTACGTCGAACAGGAGGAACCCTTAAGGCTCAGGTGCCACTACTGCGGGAGGATAATCGAGAGGGAAGACGTACTCAAACAATTCTGAGAGACCTCCAACATGAACAGCCGAACTGTGGGTTAAACCTCGTAGGAACACCTTTTATACCCAGACAACTCCTTTAATAATGAGGGGGGAACCTTGGTCTCAGCTTGTGTATTGATTAGGACCAGACGAGGAGAGTTCGAGGATGTGGTTGAGGCTTTAAGGCAGCTGGAAGGCGTCGAGAGAGTCTTCCCAGTTCTCGGCAGATACGACGTAGTAGCCGATGTTGAGGCTTCAGACGAGAGGGAGCTTGGGAGGATCGTATTGAGGATGGGGAGGATCGCCGGCGTGGACTTCACAGAGTCCTTGATAGAGATCCAGCATCAGGAGGTGTGAACATGCTCAACGCATGCGTATTGTTGAAGGTTATACCGACCAAGGCCGATGCGATACTGGAGGCCGTCCAGGGTATAAGGGGGGTTAGGAAGGCATACTTCACCTACGGCAGGTTCGACATAGCGGTATTCGTCGAGGTTGAAGACTACAAGGAGCTGAGGGCCTTAACAACCGAGATAAACTCGATAGAGGGTGTAAGGAGCACGGAGACACTGGCGGAAGCCTAAACAAGCCCGTTGGGAAGGGGGATCCGGGATAGGAGGCTCATACATAGTTATACTCTGTCCGAGGTGCGGCTCAATCCGATACGCAGAAGACTGGAGAAAGACGGCGAAATGCTTCAATTGCGGCTACAGGATAAAGCTGAGAGACCCTAAGGTCAGGATAATCTACAAGACCAGAAGGAGGGATGAAGCCGTGGAGGCGGTCAAGAGATACAAGATGAGGACCAGAGCTGGAGGGAAACAGCCTAACCGGAGTAAACCCTAATATGCATGTCGGCAACCCTATCCCAACTAGTCCTACGGGCATAACTCCTCACACGATCCACCAC
>QMYL01000207.1 GCA_003662645.1 Candidatus Bathyarchaeota archaeon | reverse complement strand
GTAGGTTATCGAGCTGGCCAATTGGACTGGAGAACCCCCTTTTTGATTTGAGTTTGGAGTCGGGGAAGATAAACGTTTCTAAACCCTCTTCCGGGAGGTTTCATGATACAGCTGGTTAGGCAACTCCAACAAATAAACATCCAGATGATTAAATCGAAATTTTATAAAGTAGTTCATGTGTAAGATAATAGGTTAAACCTCAACCTTTCCGAGTGTGAGAGGATGACCGAGATAGGGAAGAGGATAAGGCTCGACCGGGTTATAAACAGGAACACAAAGAAAACCGTGATAATACCCATGGACCACGGGATAACTATGGGGCCGATAAAGGGGCTCTACGACATGAGGAGCATAGTGAACCAGGTTGCCGAGGGAGGAGCGAACGCAGTTCTACTTCATAAGGGGATAATAAGGGCTGGATACAGAGGGTACGGCAGGGACATAGGGCTGATAATGCACCTATCTGGAAGTACACTACTCGGACCTGACCCAAACAACAAGGTCCTGGTGGCGGATGTTATAGAGGCAATAAAACTTGGGGCGGACGCCGTCTCTGTACATATAAACGTAGGCTCAGACACGGAGCCAGAACAGCTGAGGATTCTCGGTCAGGTCGCCAAGCAGTGTGAGGAGTGGGGTATGCCCCTCCTAGCTATGATGTACCCGAGAGGTAAGAAGATAAAGAACGAGTACGACGTGGAGGTTGTGAGGCACGCGGCCAGGATAGGAGCCGAACTCGGAGCGGACATAATAAAGACGAACTACACGGGGGATCCCGACACCTTCAGGGAGGTTGTGAAGGGATGCCCGGTGCCGGTGGTGATGGCGGGCGGACCGAAGACGAAGACCGATGAGGAGTTCTGCCAGATGGTCTATGACTCCATACAGGCTGGGGGTGCTGGCGTAGCGGCTGGGAGGAACGTCTTCCAGCATGAGAACCCGACGGGGATGGTTAGGGTTCTCTGCGGGATAGTCCATGAGGGCTTAGATGTCGAGACCGCCCTAGCTAAGTATATGGGGAGGAAACGGTGAGAGGCTCAGAGGAGCTGGATTGGTAGAAAGCTTTATATCTTAAGTCGGATGCCTATTTCTGCAGTGGTGTGAAGTGAGGGATCGAGTTCACAAGGGGCGACTACGTTCATCCGTAGGTTCCGCGGAGATAGCTCCATACTAGACGTCACAATTGAACCAGCTCGTTTAGTCTCATTCTTAAAGTTTCCAATCCGCCTGCAATTGGCCTCCCTCACTTCAACCAGACGGCAAAGCATATACTCTTCTAAATACGAGTCTATGGTGGGTCTGAACGGTGAAGGTTAGATTTGCCATACCGAAGGGACACCTAGCCGAGCCTACGCTCCAGACGCTGAGGAGAGCTGGATACGTGATCACAGGGGAGGAGAGGACCTACCACCCAACCATAAACGACCCAAAGATAGAGCTGAAGGTACTGAGGCCTCAGGAGATACCCATCTTCGTAAGCGAGGGGCTACAGGATGTGGGGATAACCGGGCTGGACTGGGTTAGGGAGACCGGAGCGGATGTCGAGGTTCTACTTGACCTCGAACACTCCCACGTCAGGCTTGTGGTCGCAGTCCCAAAGTCTTGGAGGAAGATAAACTCCCTGAAAAGCCTGATAGAGGAGTTCGCGCGTGAGGGGAAGCCGCTGAGGATATCAACGGAGTACCTAAACCTGACAGCCCAGTACCTGAAGGGCAACGAGGCTTACCGTAGGCTCTACGGCGACTCAGACCCGGTCATGGTCACACCGTGGTGGAGGAAGGGCGACAACGATAGGGTCCTCATATACCTATCCTTCGGGGCCACGGAGGCCAAACCACCCGAGGATGCAGACGCCATCTTCGAGGTTATAGAGACAGGCACAACCCTGGAGCAGAACGACCTGAAACCGATCGAGACTGTTATGGAGTCGACGGCTGTGTTGATAGCGAACAAGTCGTCCCTGAAGGACCCGGAGAAGCGTGAGAAGATATATGACATACTGACCCTACTCCGCGGCGTCGTAGACGGTAGGAAGAAGCTACACATCTTCGTCAACGTGAGCAAGGAGAACCTCCCAAAGCTGCTGGAGAGGCTTCCGGCGTTGAAGAGGCCGACCATAGCGCCCCTATCCGATAGGGACTGGTACTCGGTTAATACGGTCATCGACAAGGATCAGTTCCTCCAGCTCCTCCCAACCCTGAGGAGGCTGGCCCAGGGACTCGTCGTCTACGAGCCGAGGCAGGTCCTACCACTAGACCAGATAACACCAAAGAAGACGGAGAAGGAGGAGAGGAGCGACGGGGACTGGTAAACTCAGGATAAGGAGGATGAACCGAGCTCCGAAGGAGCTCCTGGAAGGGAGGTGGCCATCTAAGAGGCGTCTAGACCCGAAGCTCAGGGCATACGTCTCCAAGATAATCGACGATGTTAAGAGGCGTGGGGATGAGGCCTTAATCGAATTTACCAAGAGATTCGACGGGGTAGAGCTGGAACCCAACGAGATAAGGGTTTCAGAGGAGGAGATCGAAGAAGCCTACAACAGGGTGAGAGGAGAGGAGATATCGGCGGTAAAACTCGCCAAGGAGAGGCTGGAGAGGCTGGAGAAACTCACACTTGAAAGGCTGAACCTCAAAGTAGAGGGGGAAAACTTGATGGTTTATAGACGGGTAACCCCCATCAGAAGCGTAGGATGCTACATCCCAGGAGGGGAGGCATCATACCCAAGCACGGTGATGATGGCTGTTGTACCGGCGAGGGTTGCGGGTGTACCTAGAATAGCCATCTGCACACCACCAAGGAGAGATGGAGGGATAGAGCC
>QMYL01000206.1 GCA_003662645.1 Candidatus Bathyarchaeota archaeon | reverse complement strand
GCCTTCTCCATGTAAGCGGCCATACCTATCGACGCCTTACCCACCCCTAGAACCAGTATTCCTTCGAAGGAGTCTAGGTTCAGCTCCAAGTCCTTAACTCGAAGCTTCCTCCCCCTTCTCCTAACAACCCTCCTCAAAGCATTCTCAGGCATCACGTAGGTTAAGGCCTTCTCAACAGCCTCCAGAGCATCCCGCCTAAGCCTCGCCAATCCTCCCTCCCTTGCATCTACAAGCTCTTCAGAATTCTTAACACGCCTAACAGAGTCCATAGACATCCCCGTTTTAGAGAGAGAAGGATAGTGTTAAGTTCTCCCCCTAACCATTATAACCATCCGGTACACAGCTCTCCCCCGATGCCTGGATATCTCTCAGAGAGGGCGGTGGTAAGGGGACGTGTGATGGAAGGAGCTGTAATACTTGGCTCAAGCAGGGTGGATGAGGGAAGCCTCATAGATAGCTGGGTGTATGTAGGCTACCCTTCAAGGGAGAAGCTTAAAGGAAGATTCGAGACACTTGAGGAGCTTGACCGGCTAAGTGAGGGAGCAGAGATAGGGAGGAACTGTATCCTAAGAACCTTCACAACAATCTATGAAGATGTTAAGCTGGGAGACTATGTCGAGACGGGGCACGGAGTCTTGATTAGAAGCGGGTCTAGGGTTGGAGAGGGCTCAAGGATTGGGAGCCTCACCCAGCTTGACGGAAAGATACTTGTAGGTAGAAGGGTCAGCATCCAGTCACGGGTCTATCTTCCACATCTTACCGTGGTCGGCGACGAAGCCTTCATAGGGCCAGGAGCCATAGTTACCAACGACCTATACCCAGTTAGCAGCAGGCTCACAGGGGTTAGAATCGGTGCAAGGGCTGTCGTGGGCGCTGGCTCAGTCTTGTTAGCTGGAATCGAGGTCGGTGAAGAAGCCGTGGTCGCCGCAGGCTCAATAGTCACCCGAGATATTCCTCCAAGAACAGTTGTGAGGGGAGCGCCGGCGAAACCAGTTATGAGGCGGGAAGAATACGATGAAAAGCGGCGGAGATATGAGGGAAAAACGCCTTAAGCCTACATAATTCACTGTTAAGCTTTATATAACCCTCAACCACAATTATCCATCGACGAAAGGAGGTAGGTAATGGCGGAGATCTGCCCAGTTTGCGGATTACCGAAATCGATATGTGTCTGCAAGACCATAGACCGTGAGCAGCAACGTGTCAAGATAAAGCTTGAGACTAGGAAATGGGGTAAGCCTGTAACTATAATCGAAGGCCTCAACAGCGATAGAGAAAACCTGCATGACCTTGCGAAGAAGCTTAAGTCGCTATGCGCCTCAGGTGGAACGGTAAAGAATGGAGCGATAATCCTTCAAGGAGACCACCGGGTGAAAGTTAAGGAGATATTGGTCTCTATGGGTCACAGCGAAGAGAATATAGAGATTCTCTAAGAAATTGAGAGAGAAGAGGAGTTACTTGGTCTTCGACGCTACTGCTTCCTTCTCCTTCTGTTCAAGAGCCTCCTTCAACCCCTTAAACCTATTCCGAACCGTAACCTCCGTAACCCCAGCCGCCCTAGCGATATCCTTCTGGGTTATGTTCTGCGTGGTCTCCTGACAAGCCATGTAGAGAGCCGCAGCAGCTATCCCGACAGGATCCTTACCTACCGTTGCCCCGCGCTTCGCAGCCTCCTGAAGTATCCGGAGAGCCTCCTGAACAGTCTTCTGATCCAACCCAACCTTTGAGGCAATCTTGTTGAGGTAGATCGCTGGGTCGGCTACTGGAACCTTAAGCTTTAGATGCTTGAGTAGAAGCCTGTAACCCTGTGCGATAGTCTTCCGCTTGACCACTGGGTAAGCTTTCTCCAGCTCTCGGAGATCTCTCGGCGCACCCATCGATCTACAGGCGGCGTAGACGGCGGCAGCCATTATCGAGCGTATGGATCTCCCTCTTACGAGGCCTGCTCTAAGGGCTTTACGGTAGATCAGCATCGCCTTCTCAGCTATTGACTGGCTTAGGTGAAGCTTATCCACATAGATCTGGAGAATGTTTACTGCTTGCTGGAGGTTGCGGGCTTCGGAGGCGTTTACCTGGGAGGTTGCGTCGAGTTTCTTGAGTCTGAGAAGCTTCTCCCTAGTCTCCTTCGAGAGCCTTCTACCAGAGGCATCCGCGTCAATCCTGTTGATAACTGTTGAGAGACCGTGATCACGATACATTATAGATAAGGGTGCTCCAACCCTGCTCCTACTCTCCTCCTCATCCTCGAGGCTTCTCCACTCCGGACCCCTATCAACATCTCTCTCCTGAACAACGTACCCGCAGCTGGGGCATGTAAGCTCGCCTGTCCTAGGGTCGTAGACCAAGACATCGTTGCCGCATTCAGGGCAGATCATCCCCTCTCTCCATAGCCTAGACCTGAAAGGCTTAGACAATTGTATCACCCCGACATCGCAACTTTTTTATACCTCCACCCCATTTACGGGGAAATTACAATATAAGTTTTTCGCCAAAGCTTATACCCAAAACACCCTAAGGTAATAGCCATATAACGCTTCGCTTAACGAGCTGAGACATTCAGAGTTGCTGTAAAATATATACAGGCACTCTAAGCACTATTAGACTAAACATGGAAGAGCTTAGAATCTACAACACGTTGAAGAGAGATTTAGAGACCTTCAAACCCCTACACAACAATAGGGTGAACATGTTTGTATGCGGCCCAACCGTCTATGACTACATGCATCTCGGACACGCTAAGACCTATATATTCTACGACGTGATGGCCAGATATCTCAGATACAAGGGATACTCGGTCTTCTTCCTCATGAACATAACAGACGTTGATGACAAGATAATAAACCGAGCGAAGG
>QMYL01000205.1 GCA_003662645.1 Candidatus Bathyarchaeota archaeon | reverse complement strand
TTCAACATCACAGTCGCAGAGTAGAACCCTACGCCCCTCCCTAGATAATTTTATGGCGAGAAGAACGGCGAAGGTGGACTTGACGGTTCCACCCTTCCCACCTGTGGATGCTATCTGGAGCATCTTCCATCCTAACTACTAGGAGGCCATCCTCTTGATTAACTTTATCCCCTCAGATCTCCCGAAAGCTCACACTTTTAGATATCATAAAAAATTTTATATCCGGGTTCATCGTTTCAATTCTGAAGCTTGACTTGTCATGGAGAGACGAAGATGGTGGAGAAGTCAAGGGCTGTTAGAAAGGCGAAGGAGATATGTAAGAACTCTATAAGGGATATGAGGACGATATTCCCAGCCTTCTTCGTGGCTACCCTAATAAGTGTCATGTTGGATTTCTTCATACCCGAGGAGCTTGTTTACGCCGTTCTGGGCGAGAACCCCGTCCTCTCCATAGTTTTGGCGACGGTGTTGGGTATAATCCTTCCAATCCCGAGGTATGCAACTTACCCGATAGCTCTCTCCCTGCTTCAGAAGGGTGCAACAATCGGGACCATATTCGCCCTCATATCCGGGGAGGTCATCATAGGCTCACCAGATAGGGATGTCATGGAGTTCAGTTACTTCGGTTGGAAGTCCTTCGTGCTCAGGGGAACCTTATGTACAATATTCGTGATAATAGGAAGCCTCATCGTGGAGGCCATACTATGATAATGGAGATGCTCTACATAGCTGTGATGAGGTTCCTCTACTCCGTCCCAATCCTAGTGGTAGCCATATTCTCAGCCCATTTGATAAGCACGTTCATCTCGAGGGAGAGGGTTGAGTCCTTCCTGAGGAAGACTGAGAGGAACATATTGGGAGCCTCCCTGATAGGCTTGGTGACTCCCGGACCCTTAGCCCCCTACCTCCCGCTGTTGAGGGTCTTGAAGAAGAGAGGGCTATCCCTATCGGTGGTGGCAGCCTTCATCACAAGTCAAACCCTAGTTGGCCCCATGAGGGCTTTCCTAGAGGTAGATTTCTTCGGAGTCCCCTTTTTCGCGCTCAGGGTGGTAATCTCATTCCTCACCGCGCTCGGTGTAGGAGCCTTCTACCATGCATTCGGGAACCATATAGGCCTAGATGTATCCGCGACAAGTAAAGAAGAGGAAGATAAATAGTCCCTTACCAATAAAAAAATGGGCAGAAATAACTTTTCACCATAGTGAATCTGAGCGGAAAGAACGATCGAGTAAAGTCAGATTCGAACCTAAATCATCAAGTCGATAAGAAGAGGAAAGGAATCAGCTAAGCGTAGAAACTAACCATTCTTTAACTACGTTGAATAGCCAAAATGGGCATGAGTTGAGCTTATTTGATAAGTTTAATATGGTAGCCCGGGGGAGATTCGAACTCCCGTCAGCGGGTCCAGAGCCCGCCATGCTTGACCGCTACACCACCGGGCTCTCCTGACCTACCGCTATTTTTTAATGATACCCTCCGGGAAGGTTTATCTTTTTCTTTTCGTTTAGCGTCTTCTTCTCCGTCTTCGGTATGGTGTGGCTTCCCATGTCTCCCATGGTATCTGTATGTATGTCGTTCTGGATAGGTTGTTCTTTGTGTTGACTTCCTTTATCTCCTTCTCGGCCTTTTCTAGGGTTCCGGCCTTCCCTGCGTTGAGCCTCAGCGATCCCTTGAACAGCGTTGTGTATCCGTTCCTTATCTCTATCGTGTCGTTCGTCTCAACCTTCTTTATCTGGTCGTCCCATAGGGTTAGGAGGACAGCCCCGGTCTCATCTCCGACGAGGGCTTCAGCTATCTTGTGTTCTCTCCCGCTCCTCCTGGATGTTATAACTCTAGGCTGGCTTACATTCATAACTTTGACGATTATGTTTATATTTGCTAGGTTCGGTTTTAGGGAGCCAACCTTTATATACTCGGTAGGTGTTGAGGGCGCACTCATACCATTTACCACACGCTACGAATAGCCCATATACGCGCCTTACTATATAAGTCTCATCTTTAGGCGGGCTTAACCCTCTCCCTTATGAGACCCTTCCTCCTACGGCGGATGTTGAGGATTATCTCCCTAGCCCTCTTGAGTGATTCCTCCACAGCCTCCTTCTCAAGCTCCTCTATCCCCATAGCCCTCGTCGAGTTCTTGTAGATCTCGGTCGGAGCCTCCCTCTCACCCTTCAAAAAGTTGAAGAGCGTTGTGTAGTCGAACTTGACCCCATCTATGGATGCCCTCAGCCATCCGTAGCTCTCAAGCATGTCGACCATCGTCCGGAGTAGATAGTGGGAGGCTTCCACAAACAGTCCGGAGTCTATCAGTGAGCGTGTCCTGAGGGCCATCCCCTTGAGGAAGCTGGGCTTCCCGTAATAGTTCAGCTTGTTCCTCACGTTCACATGTAACTCCTCGATTACGCTACCCCTTTCATTTATCGTCCTTATTGCCTCATTCCATGCCGCCTCGAAGGCCGCCAACCTCTCCTCCGCATCCTCCTGGTCCACACCGGCCAACCTAGATATCCTGAGGTAGTCCTCGTAGAACTCGTCCATACCAAGTTTTTGAGTTGAGTCCCTAAGGGCTTCGATGAAGTGGCTGTTCGATATCGGCAGCATATTTATCTCTATCAAAGTCTTCAGGATTGACTCCAACCCGACCGTCGTATATGCTGATGCGCTCTGGAGGTCACCCTTATTGCTGGCTGACGTCGCCCTGCTGAGGTAGGTGTCCGCCTCTATAAGGTAGTTCTCCGTCCTTATCTCAACCCTCTCCGGCCTCCAGTAGGTTTTGGCCATCCACTCCTTCGTGTTCGTTAGGAGCCAGTTCTTGTCGTAGAGGATCTGTGCCTCGTAGAGTTTCTGGTCTATCTCCGGTGGGAC
>QMYL01000204.1 GCA_003662645.1 Candidatus Bathyarchaeota archaeon | reverse complement strand
TGATCCTGTGCACATTCGACCCAAACGTCATGGAGGCCGGGTTGATAGCCGCCCAGAACAGGAGGCCCCTAATCTACGCAGCAAACGAGAGGAACTGGAGGGATATGGCTGAGCTGGCCCTGATGTATAACTGCCCCCTCGCGGTCTTCGCACCCAACAACTTGAAGCTACTCC
The DNA here is from genome assembly GCA_003662645.1 of Candidatus Bathyarchaeota archaeon. Taxonomy (GTDB): domain Archaea; phylum Thermoproteota; class Bathyarchaeia; order Bathyarchaeales; family B26-1; genus B17-G17. Next base: position 2,699 of record QMYL01000204.1, on the reverse strand, counting down.
GCTCCTTAGTTAAGACCATACTTGAGTACGGCGTGGAGGACCTCGCCCTAGACCCTGGAACCTTCACCGACGACGGCCTCTCAGACACGATCAACAACTTCACGATGATAAGGAGGAGCGCCTGTAAGGGTGGAGACAAACTCTTCGGCTTCCCGCTCATAGGGACCCCGATAACCGCTTGGATGAGCGGTGAGGGGTCGAGGGAGGAGAAGGCTTGGAGGGAGGCCTGTGTAGCCGCGATGCTGTTATCGAGGTACGCCGACCTCCTGATAATGCATAGCTTAGATGGGTGGGTTCAACTTCCAACCATAATATGGAGGTTCAACATATACACGGACCCGAGGAAGCCTGTTTCGGTTGAGCCTGGACTTAGGGTCTTCGGTAAACCGGATGAGAACTCACCGGTTCTCCTAACCACAAACTACGCCCTAACCTACTTCACCGTTGAGTCTGATATAAAGAAGTCTGGCGCCGACTGTTACCTCATAGTTGTAGATACGGAGGGGATAAGCGTCGAGAGCGCCGTTGCTGGGAGGTACCTGACTTCAGAGACGATAGCTGACGCCATTAAGGAGTCTGGGATAGAGGAGAAGATAAACCACAGATACCTCATCATACCTGGGTTGGCGGCTAGGTTGAGCGGTGAGACTGAGGACCTACTGAAGGGTTGGCGCATCCTCGTTGGTCCAAGAGACTCCTCTGGGATAGCTGAGTTCCTGAAGAGGTCATGGCCTCCGAAGGAGGAGTGAGGCCCAAAATAAGGGGTTAAAGTAACTTCTATCCTCCTTCTGACAGCCCCCTTTTTTGGTTATACGCGTATTTAGAGTTTGGTTTAGTATCCATGCTCTGGGAAGAACTCCTTACTCCCAGGTATGTATAGGGATTCCGAGTAGGCCTCCGAGAACATGGGGTCTACGAGGAGGTCCACGTAGAACATCTTCTTCGCTATCTCCTCAGCCTCTCTCCTCTTCTCCATCGAGAGTAGGGTTGCATAGGCCCCTGATAGCGAGCCGTTCCCGATCGGGTGTATCTCAGCGTTTGGGAACTCTGGGAATATCCCGAACTTGACAGCGTTTTCCAGGTTTGTGTATGCGCCGAAGGCTCCTGCGAGGTATAGGTGCTTCACGTCGTATATTGATATCTTCAGCTTCCTCATCAGGACGATTATCGCTCCGCAGGCGGCGGCCTTCGAGTCCATCAGGTAGTCCATATCCCTCTGGGTTATCACTATATCCCTCCCTATCGCCGTCTTCTCGGCTGGGACGAGCACGTACTCTAGGCCATCCGGTCCCTCCCTAACGAGTGGGGTCTTACCCTTAACTATCTTGCCCGTGAAGTCCAGTATCCCAGCAGAGAACATCTCAGCCGCCGCATCGATTATTCCGGATCCGCATATACCCCTCGGTGGGACATCTCCGATGACTGTGTACTCCGCCTCTAGGGTTTCGGGGTTTATCTTTACGTGCTCTATCCCTCCCCGCATGGCCCTCATCCCGAACTTTATGCCACCACCCTCGAAGGCTGGGCCGGATGCGCATGAGCATGAGATCATCCAGAGTTTGTTTCCGAAGATTATCTCTCCGTTCGTTCCCATATCCACTAGGAGGGATATCTCATCGGACTTGTGCATCCCCGAGGCTAGGACGTCCCCTATCGCGTCTCCGCCTAGGAACCTGCTCACGTTCGGTAGGCAGTAGATGTAGGCCTCAGGGTTTACGTCTATCCCTATCTCGCCAGCCTTCCTTATGATCGGTTCCCTTGAGACCTTCTCGTTCCCGTCGACGTACGCTAGGTATGTTGGGTCTATACCGGCGAGCAGGTGGTTCATGACCGTGTTCCCGCCGACCGTTACGTCGGTTATCTCCCTCTTCTCGATGCCGGCCCTCCTAGCGAGCTTATCTATCAGGTCGTTTATGCTCCTTACAGCCTCCATCTGGAGCCTCTTTAGGCCTTCAGGTTCCTTTGCGTGGGCTATCCTCGCGACGAGGGCCTCTCCGTAGGTTATCTGGTTATTCAACTCGGACATTCTATCTAGGACCTTCCCGTCGTTCAGGTCGACTAGGAGGGCGACGACTGTTGTTGTTCCGAGGTCTATCGCGAGGCCGTAGTTGGATCTCGTCCTGTCTCCAGGCTCGACATCGATTATCTCGGGTTGACCACCCGTCATCGTTAGGGTGGCTGTAACAACGTCCTCGTCTATTATCATCGGGATCTTATCGCGCGTCTTGGGGCTGACCCTTGGGGGTGGACCTGAGTAACCCTTCAACATTAAGGGGTATTCTCCCTCGACTGGGATTGATGATATCATGACGGGGTACTTCCTTGACGCTGGGTTTACGGTCTCAACTATCTCCTCGATGTTTAGGAGTATCTTCGGGCTGAATATCCTACTCTCAACCGGGATCGTGAACTCGCTGTCGCTTAACACCCTTATCTGGCATGCTAGGTGGTATCCCTCCGATATCTCCTCCGGTGAGAGCCACTTCTTGTACTTGCTGGATATGTAGGATACCTTACCCCTGTTCAGTATGACCTTGCATGTGCCGCATTCCCCATTTCCACCGCATATGCTCCGGATCATTATGTTGGCTTCTCTTATCGCGTTTAGGAGTATGGTTCCCCTCTCAACCTCGATAACCCTATCTATAGGGTTCAGTATTATCCTAACCTTATCCTTCATGGGGTTACTCTCCACCTGA
>QMYL01000203.1 GCA_003662645.1 Candidatus Bathyarchaeota archaeon | reverse complement strand
CATAAGACCGCTGTAGCATTCCTGGTTAATGGAAATCCTAGACGTAGCTTCTTCTCGGCTTTGCTCTCGGTCTTGGTGGCACGTGACTCGGCGATCATTGCCAGAGAAGGCGTCGAGGAGGCTGTCTCCTCAATACTGGAGGGTGTCGATGCTAAGATTGAGGAGGTTAGGGATCTCCTCGATCAGCTTGAGGGTGAGGGCGTCGATGTAACGGTGGCTAGGAGAATACTTAACCTAGCTGAGAGGCTTAATGGTAAGGCTGAGAGCCTAGTAGCTGAGGGGAGGATCGTTCCTGGGGTGGTTTTGGCTGAGATGGGTAGGATTCTAGCTTGGCTCTCACAGGTCATAGCCTCAAGAGGCATCTGATGCGGAAACATACATTTTAAATGATCTTCGAAAGGCTACAACATCACGTCTGGTTCTCCTCCACCTGTAGAGGTGCAAAATTATTGGATAGATTGGATAGGAGGCTTCTGGTCTGCATCTTTGTGGTGATACTTCTGCTCTCCGGGGTTTACATGGTTTATCTCTACAATTCTTTGGTGAGGGAGCATCCTCCCATACCGTCCTTTAAGGTTGTGAGTAGCAACTCTTGGATAACCGATCAAGTATCTCTCCACGACTTCGTCCCTTTCGGTGTCGCCCTCTCAAAGCTTGAGGACGGTAAGATGGTGATTGACCGTGAGGAGGGGTGGACAGCGAGCAACTTCGTAGCGTTTGGGATGCTTACAGATGGAGATAACACCCTCTTCTTCCACCCGTCAATAAATATGGGTGGAAGCCATGGGGTCCGTCTGGTATTTAATGGGAGGAAGATGTATAGATTCCTGCCTGGAAGCCCATACTACGACGAGTCTGGAAGGTTCTTCCCTTATCCGACGGTGCATACAAACCCGAGAAACAGGATAGTGACCGCTATGGCCTATGATGAGGAGGCCAGAACATGGTATGTTAAGATAGTGGATACGGGAACCTCACCTCCAACCGAGATATTGTATGTTAAAGGTAAGGGTAGGCTCAACCCGCTCTGGATAGGTAAGCCTGAAGGGCCATTTGTTGTGCATGGGGTTGCCGGGGTCAAGGACGGCTGGCTCCTCCTAGATGCTTGGGGAGGCTTCCTAGACTTCGCAGAGTTGCTAGAGGCTAGGTATCGAGACCCTGAGACCGGCGTATCCTACAACTTCACCGAAGGGTTCTTCTTCTTTGACAGGGAGTACCATAAACTCCTCCCGGTCGGTAAGGTAAAGGTTGAGGGCGGCGAGATCGTGGACGGCGTCGAGTTTAACGCCATGGCATTCCATAAGATCGAGGGTGAAGAGGTGGAGTTCATCTTCATCATGGCTAGGAACCCCCTACCCGAAGCGTTGAAGGGGAAGTTCCAGTTTCCAGAGTTTGAGCAGTTCGGTAGAATAAACTTCGTCGATAGGAATGAGAGCTACAGGCTTGACGATTACAGGTTCTGGACAGACGGCGAACTCCAGCCAAACCTATACTTCCTTAAGGGAAACATCACGGATGGGAATGGCGGGATCGTAGGGGAGGTTAACCTGAGGGCTGAAGCATTCGATTTCTGGGGTAAGAGAGGAACCGAGAACTGGCATGTTGGGAAGCCGTGGTGGGACCCAGACGGCGAGGTTGCTTGGGGCCGATCCTTCGTGAAGTGGAGGGGAACCATAACATTAGGGAATGAGACCATAACGGTTGAGGAGGCCCTTGGCTTCGGGGAGTTCCATAGGTATAACGGTGTACATATGCCTAGGCTCTCATGGAGCAGCTCGTGGATGACCGATATCCTCACCCTCAAGGATGGGTATCCATTAAAATACCCATTCAGGGGAGACGTGGTTGAGAACCTAATTCCAGACCTAGTCGAGATGGACGTTGATATGCTGAGCATCCAGAGTGAATGTAACGATTGGCAGCTATATTTGAGGGTACGGCGATAGGTAACTCTATGGGGCGGTGTGAGCGCAAGGACCCTGGATATAGGTGAGGTTGAGGTTATGCGTAGAACTTGGCGGGAGAAGGGTTGATATAGAGCTGAGCCTCCAACCTAACCGCCACATAAACCAATCCGACAGCCTTCAACTCCAAACTTTTAAAGGTGAAAAGCGTCTATCTATTCTCTAGATGAGGGTGTCCCTTTTGCCGCTCCTTAGAAGGAGACGAAACGAGGAGGTTTCAGCCTTTTTATCCGAGGTTAGGGCCAGCGTTAAGGTTGTAGCCGTAAACCTGATAAGGATCCAGGAGTTGAAGTCCAGGTTCAGCCCCCACAAGGAGGAGTTGAAGTCCCGCTTGGACATGGCGGTGTCAGAGTTAAGATCCCTCAAGGAGCTTATAGATAGGGGTAGCCCGTCCCTGAAGGACCTCAGTGGAGACGCATACAACTCCATCAAGCTTATGGAGGCTTACTCGATAATAAGTGAGAGTGAAGGGGTGGAGTTCATCGAGGAGAATATAGAGAGGATACTCCGTGCGGCCAGATGGTGTGATGGGAGTATAAGCAAGACGCTGAAGGAGCTCCACAGCCGGGGATAGGTGAAGGGTCACGCGCAGGGAGAATCCACCCAAGAGGTATCCGAGTGTATCAGTAGCCATACCCGCCTCACTCGTTTCTGATGTACCCCACCTTAGGGAGAAGACCTCGAAGATCGGGTTGATAGGTAGAGCCCTAGCTATATTCAGGGTTGACGAGGTGGTGATCTACCCAGACGAGCCGAAAACAGACCAGAGGAGGGAGATGAACCTGATCGCAACGATCTTGGCATACATGGAGACCCCCCAATACTTGAGAAGGAGGCTCTTCAAGATAAAGCCCGAACTGCGATACGCTGGGATACTACCGCCCCTCCGGACACCACACCACCCCCTCACAGATAAGGTTAAGAAACTGAAGGTTGGAGAGTTCAGGGAGGGAGTCGT
>QMYL01000202.1 GCA_003662645.1 Candidatus Bathyarchaeota archaeon | reverse complement strand
GGCGTAGGCCTGTATTATCCCGTCCACAACCTCCTCACCGCCAACCTCCTCCTTTGCTACCACGGTCCAAGCCCTCGCCAGGCGTCTCGTCGCTAGGTTTGAGACTATCCTGAGGTAGACCTTCCCCTTCGTTATCCTCTCGATCATGGGAGCTACGGCCTCGGCCATCGTGTTTACGGCGTTGGCCCCCATGGCATCCCTGCAGTCCACTAGGAGCTCGGTTATAACCATCGGCCCCACCATCGACTCTATTACCTTCACCTGTATGTCCTTCGCTCCACCTCCAACCGAGACGAGCATAGGGTCCTGTTCGTTGGCCTTCTTTAGGATCTCCTCTTTAGCCTCGAGTATGGCCATTCTGGCTCTGTATGGGTCCTTTATGCCCACCGCCTGTATCTGGCCTATCATTATCGGCTCTGTGCTGCTCGTGAATATTCCTCCCTTAGCCCTCGTCATCCTGGCTGCGTAGCTGGCTGCGGCTACGACTGAGGGCTCCTCGATCGCCATCGGTATCAGGTAGTCTCTCCCGTTTATGAGGAAGTTTACCGCTATCCCGAGGGGTATGGGTATGGCCCCAATCACGTTCTCTATCATCCTGTCCGCCAAATCTATGCTTAGGGAGCCTGTAGACCTTAAGAGCTCGGCCTCCCCGTCGGTTAAGCCGGCGAACTCCTTGACGAAGTTAAGCCTCTCCTCTGGGCTCAGCTTGTAGAATCCCGGAACCCTCGATGACTTCATCCACCATACCTCTCAAGATGGTATTTACACCTATTAACATAAGAAGTTAACTCACTAAGGGAGAATCCCATTTACACCAGTGACGTTCTTAACCTTCATCGATAAACTCTTCACGCCGCCATCCGGCCTGAGTTGAATATTTTAAGATTCTCTCAGAGGGAATCGTGAAGGTTAATTGATGTATGATCAAAAAAGATGGTGTACGGTTTTATAGTAGCCACTTCAGTGGTATGTCTTGGTAGGTTACGCCGTCTGGGAGGGTTCTCCTTATCGTTATCGGCAGTATACCCCTCTTCAGCTCCTCTAGGGCTATATCTATCGGGTTTGTTAGTTTGCTGGATGGCTCTATCAGTATCGGCGCTCCCATGGCTATCTGGAGGGCTCTAGCCCCAACTATCCTAGCCCTCTCGAACCTGGTTAGTTTTGGGGGTCCTATCCAGACCCTCTTCTCGGGTTCCTCCGGTTTCTCCTCGATGCCGGGGTTCACCAGCGCGTCTCTCCCCTCCCTTCCTCCTCTATACGTGTCGGCTTATCTAGGAGTAGGGGTATCCGCCATAACCCGGCGTTGGGGTTTGTGGTTGCTCTGTGCTCTTCATCCTTCCTACCGCGATTACGTCATCTATCTTCAGTATCATCGAGGCGGCTTCTGTAGCGGATTTTATAACTTGCTTCTTCACTATCAGGGGTTCCAGGACGCCTTCCTTCTCCATGTCCTTCACTTTCCCGTCGTTTACATCTATCCCAGCCCACCTCTCACCCTTCTCATGGTGGGCTCTAAGCTCCGAGAGTACATCTATCGGGTCTAACCCAGCGTTCTCGGCTAGGGTTGTCGGTATCGACTCGAAGGCTTCGGCGTAGGCCATCACCGCGAGTTGCTCCCTCCCAGGTAGGGACTCAGCGTACTCCCTCAGTTCCCTGCTTACCTCGAGTTCTGAGGCTCCTCCACCTGCCACTATCCTCGGCTCGATTATTATATCTCGGCATACACATAACGCGTCGTGTATCGACCTCTCGGCTTCGTCTATGACCCTCTCAGTTCCCCCGCGTAGTAATATGGTGACTGAACGTGGGTTCCTGCAGCCTTCTATGAAGATCATCTTGTCGTCTCCTATCTTGCGTTCCTCCACCAGTTCGGCGTATCCGAAGTCGTCATCCGTCAGGTCTTCGAGGGTTGTTATGAGCTTCCCACCAGTCGACTTTGAGAGTTTCTCCATATCCGACTTCTTCACTCTGTTGGTTGCCAGTATTCCCTTCACTGCTAGGAAGTGCTTCGCCATGTCGTCTATACCCTTCTGGCAGAAGAGAACTTTCACCCCCTTCGACGCCACCTTCTCGACCATCTCCTTCAGCATCATCTCCTCCTGTCTGAGGAAGGCCTCCATCTGTTCTGGCCGTTCTATCTGTATCCTCGAATCGAACTCTGTCTTCTTTATCTCTAGGGGTGTGTTCAGTAGGGCTATCTTGGCCTTCTCAACCCTCCTCGGCATGCTTGGGTGGACCACATCCTTATCGAGGACTATCCCCCTTATCAATTTGGTCTCTACCATCGAGCCCCCTGTCTTCTTCTCAACCTTCACGTCGTCTATGTCAACTCTATACCCATCCTTGGTCTCCTCGGCTACCTGGAGGACGGCTGTGGCAGCTATATCTGCCAGGAACTCCTTGTTCTCCGCGACTATCTTGCTGGCCATCGAGGTCTCGGCTACCTTCTTTATGTATTCCTTATCCTCCGGGTCTACCTCGATCGCTATCTCGTCTAGGTGTTTCAGGGCTCTCTCAGCCGCCTTTCTGTACCCGTCTATTATTACGGTTGGGTGTATACCCTTATCGATCAGCTCCTCAGCCTTGCTCAGCAGCTCTCCGGCTATTATCACCGATGTCGTTGTTCCGTCTCCAACCTCGTCGTCTTGGGCTTTCGCCACCTCAACCATCATCTTCGCCGCTGGGTGTTGGATGTCCATCTCCTTCAAGATCGTGTGCCCATCGTTTGTGATCGATACGTCACCCAGGCTGTCGACCAGCATCTTGTCCATACCCTTAGGTCCGAGTGACGTCTTTATAGCCTCCGCGACTATCCTGGCCGCCATTATGTTTGAGCGTTGGGCTTCTCTACCCTTCGATCTCCTTGATCCCTCCCTTAATATGAGAATCGGGGTTCCCGTCGCACCGGCTCTTGATAACAAATAATATCC
>QMYL01000201.1 GCA_003662645.1 Candidatus Bathyarchaeota archaeon | reverse complement strand
GTTTCATCCTTGTCGGCGCGTTGCTCTCAGCAATCTTTGGAGCGATATATTTACTGATAGTATGCGCGGATGGGCTTGGGGCTTATCTGGCTTACTTGTCTGGCGAGGAGTGGACCTGGGAGTGGCTGATGGCTGGGACCGCAAGCTCTGGGCTTCTGAGACTTGAGATATGGTTAGCCCTTCTATCTGCACCACTGGGCTATGCCGCATTGAAGGTGGTTAAGGCAGGAGTGAGAACTGAGCCGCCATAAGGGGCTGAACTCCCTACTTATTTGAGTAATCAAAGGACCTTATCTGATACCCTCCTTCCGACCCAAATTCCCTTTGGATGGAAATCTTTTTCTCACTCGTCAATTAAATGGATGCATGGTTGGAGGGGGAATCAACAGTCGATATGAGGAAGAGGAGAACCTTAACCATAGCTGGTACATCCATCTTGGGAGCCCTAGTTGTAGTTTTCGACTACTCACTGAAGTTCGCGGGGTTGAAGGTTCCCTTTCCCTGGGCTCCATTCCTGAAGTTCGACATCACCGGCATCCCGATCTTCCTCGCCCTAGCATTGTATGGATTGCCATCGAGCACGGCAACCTCCGCAGTAGCCTTCTTCGCAATAGCCGCCCGAAGCGGAAAGTTCGTAGATGCCTCACAGAAGATGCTCGCTGAGTTCTCATCCATACTTGGGGCCTCCATCTTCCTGCATGGGAAAGACCAATACTGGAAGGCCTTATCGGCGGTGTGCAGCTTGGCCACCAGGATAGTTATCATGTCCATATCTAACTTGGTGGTTCTTCCAGCCTTCTACAATATGCCCGTTGAGGCGGTCATCTCCTTCCTCCCCCTGTTGGCAGTTTTCAATGCGATACAGGGTTCAGTAACCTTCTTCGGTGGATACATGGTATATACGCTACTTAAGATTAGGCTTCCATCGATCTCCGAATGAGAGAGAACGTCATTTGATCCGGTTCGAACTATGAACCGAGTTCAAAAAGGTTATATCACTGCGTGATATTGTAAGCTATAGAACGCGCTGAACTGGTCGAAATGATGGTATACGGTGCGTAGAGGATGTATAAGATACCCGGAGCGGTTAGGGTTATCAGATACTATGGTCAATGGAAGAAAAATCCCCAAAATTTATAACCAACCAAATATACGTTGGAAGAGGTGTATCCATAGATGATCTCTGACATCCCAGCGCTCGTCTCCCAGGGAGCCTTCTCGGAGGATAACATCCTAGGCTGGATCTTCCAGCTTGCATGGATACTGATATTCGTAGTCTTCATGTTCTACGGCCAGAGGATCCAGACCATGCTCATGCTCAAGGAGATAGAGAGCTCACTCTACCGTCTAAAGATGATGAGGGATAAGGGGCGTGAGATAGTCATATCGACGATTAAGGAGACCGGGAAGCCTGATGAGGACCCGACCCCGAGGGTCGACCGCTTCCTGGAGCATGTGGATATAGGCCCCGTAAGCTTAGACCCAGTCGGCATAATACAGAGGTTGGAGCACTTGATGGATGTGAGGAATACGAGGTTCAAGGATGAGGTTAGGTTGATGGCCCCCCACGCTGATGAGACCCAGATTAACAACCTAACTAACGTATTGGAGGCAGCCCTAGCGTTAAACCAGATATATAAGAGCATACGCCACTACTATCTCCTAGGTAAGAAGACCCTCAGCCTATACATAATCATGCAGTTGCAGATGATACTCCCCCTCGTGATGAAGGAGTCAGAGGCCTTCGCAAACGCCTTGAGGGCCTTCACGTTAGGGCAGCCTATAGGTGATGGGGCTGGAGCTCTAGTGGCTGCAAAGTTGATGTATGGGAGAGAGAAGAGGCGTATAGCGAAGGATATAGTCGTCAGTAAGGTTCCAATAGATGGAAGGACCGCCTACGTATTGAAGGCTGAGGGACCGGGTGGTAAGGTTGGGAAGCCTGGTGAGGCGATAAAGGAGATACTGGAGGAAAACGAAGGGAAAGTCTCGATGATCATACTAATAGATGCTGCCATGAAGTTGGAGGGGGAGAAGCTCGGTGAAGTCGCTGAGGGTATAGGGGTCGCGATCGGCGGGCCGGGTGTTGAGAAGTATAAGGTTGAGGATATAACAGTGAAGTATAAGGTCCCGATAAACGCTGTCTTAATTAAGGAGGATATTGGGGACGCCGTATCAACTATGAGGAAGGAAGTATTCGAAGCCGTGAATGTGGCGATAGAGAGGATAAAACGCCTAATCCATGAAAGGACCAAGGAGGGCGACACGGTAATCATAGCCGGAATAGGGAACACGATAGGTATAGGACAGTGAGGGAGTGACATCGATGGATGAGAATATACACCCCGTGAGGAAAATATCAACCTTCTTTATGGTTATGGCCATGATAATGTTGGTACTCTCCGTCACCGCGCTCTACCAAGCCATAGAAGCCTATAGAAGGGGCTCCTTAGATCTGCCGAGCATAATGCTGAGTGGCGGAGCCTTAGCCCTATCGATGTACATGCTCATCCAGATGAGAAGTAAACCATTGAAGCTGGGCTTCGAGATGCCTAAAGTATCCACCACCATAGAGTGCCTGAATTGCAGTTACAAGATGGTTAGGAAGTTTGAACGCGGAGATTACGTCTTCAAGAGGATCGGGGAATGCCCCAAGTGTAAAGGTGAGATGATAATCTCCTCAATATACCGAGAGGTTGAGGAGAGAGGTAGATAGAAGCCTTAACCGGATTAAGTCAGTTGGATAGCTCCATCCTTATCTACCAGGACTGTATGTTCGGCTTGTGCAACCATCTTCCCGCTCGCCTCTATGAAGACTGGATAGGCAAATATCGCCTTGGATGACAGGAGCTCCGAGAAGGCAGGGAGGTACTTCTCCCTTGGGGCGTATTCTTTAAGCCACCTCTCAGCGAAGGGCAGAGTTCTGAAGTTATTCTCGATAAACCTGAGAAGTCTCTTCGCCCCACCGTGC
>QMYL01000200.1 GCA_003662645.1 Candidatus Bathyarchaeota archaeon | reverse complement strand
TCGTTAACGCGCTGAGGGAGGGCAACATCTATAAGGCCTTAAGGGGTGAGGATGTCGTTGGAACCAAGTTCACGAAGGAGTAGGCGGTCTATGAACCGGACGGAGGAGAGGAAGGCCGACCACCTCAGGATATGCCTAGAGGAGGATGTGGAGGCGAGCAACATAACGACCGGTTTTGAGGACATAAACCTGATACATAGAGCCCTGCCAGAGGTGAACAGGGACGAGATAGACCTAACAACATCACTCTTCAACCATAAATTCTCAGCCCCAATAATAGTCGAGGGCATGACTGGGGGAACAGCCAGGGCCCTCAAGATAAACGCATCGATCGCCGAGGCCGTCGAGGATTTGGGGTTAGGGATGGGTGTGGGAAGTCAAAGGGCTGCCATAGAGGATCCGACTCTCGAGGACACCTTCAAGATAGCGAGGGATAAGGCCCCGAGGGCCTTCCTGATGGCGAACCTCGGCGGACCACAACTGTTGAGGCGGGACTACGTGAAATTGGCCGAGAGGATAATCGATATGATAGAGGCCGACGCCCTAACGATACACCTTAACCCTCTCCAGGAGGCCGTCCAGCCGGAGGGAGAGACAAACTATAAGGGAGTCTTGGAGAGGATAACAAAAATAGTGGAGGCGGTGGACATCCCGGTTATAGTGAAGGAGACCGGGGCTGGGATAGCGGCTGAAGAGGCCAAGATGCTCGAGAGGGCTGGGGTTTCAGCAATAGATGTAGCCGGAGCCGGTGATACAAGCTGGGCTGCGGTTGAGTATCACAGAGCCAAGACGCGTGGAAACAACCTGGCTGAGAGCCTGGGGAGGACCCTCTGGGATTGGGGTATACCAACAGCCATAAGCCTAATCGAGGTTGTTGAGTCGGTCGATATACCTGTTATAGCGTCGGGGGGAATACGCTCAGGTAAGGATGTGGCTAAGGCCCTAGCCCTTGGGGCGAGCCTCGTCGGCTTCGCCTCTCCAATCCTCAGCCCAGCCTTGGAGGGCCCGGAGAGCGTTAAGTCATACCTGAACTTGATGATAACTCATCTACGGAACGTCATGTTCCTCGTTGGAGCAAGCTCGATAGAGAACCTGCGGTATGTGCCCCTAGTCATAACGGGTAGGACGGCTGAGTGGTTAAGGGTTAGGGGGTTCAACCCGGAATCCTACGCTAAAAGGAGGATCGAGTAGTCGTATATGAATAGTAACGGTCAGTGGAGGTTGTTTAGTATGACTCATGATATAGAGAACCTTCTGAGAGAGAACGCTCAGCTGATAAATGAGAGGATAGAGAAGTACATCCCAAGGAGATACCGCGCCGACTCGCTGATCTTCAGGTTGAATCCACCAAGGTACACACCTGACTTGGAAGCTCTGGATAGAGCCATATCAGAGCCGACGTGGGAGTTCCTGGATAGGGGTGGGAAACGGTGGAGGCCGACGCTCTTCCTCCTCGTATGTGAAGCCCTAGGTTCAGACCCTAAGGAGTACCTAGACTTCGCCGTTATACCGGAGATAATCCACAACGGAACACTAATAGCGGATGATATTGAGGACTCATCCGAGTTCAGAAGGGGGAAGCCGTGTACATACAGAATCTTCGGCCTGGACATAGCCATCAACGTGTCAAACTTCCTATACTTCATACCGATGATCGTCCTCAGCGAGAATAGGAACAAGATAAACCCTGAGAAGGCTAGGAGGCTCTACGAGATATACGTCCATGAGATGGTGAACCTCAGCATCGGCCAGGCAATGGATATCGCATGGCATAGAGGTCTAATAGACGCGGACAAGATAACTGAGGAGCACTACCTCCAGATGTGCATCTACAAGACGGGAACGCTGGCGAGGATGGCCGCTAAGATGGCCGCCATATTGGCTGATGCAGAGGATGAGGTGGTCGATGTGATGGGCAGATTCGCAGAGTCGATCGGCGTGGCCTTCCAGATACAGGATGATGTGCTCGACCTAACCGGTGAGGCCTTCGCGAAGGGGAAGGGCGGGGTTGGTATGGATATAACAGAGGGCAAACGGACGTTGATAGTTATCCACACACTGAGGGAGGCAGCCCCAACCGACAGGAGGAGGCTCATTGAGATACTAAATATGCATACCAGAGACCCTAAGTTGAGGATGGAGGCTATAAACATAATGAAGAAGTACGGCTCTATAGAGTACGCTAGGCGGGCCGCCCTAAGGCTGAAGGATGAGAGCTGGAACGAGGTGGATAAGATTCTACCCGAGTCTAAAGCCAAGGAGAGGCTGAGGGCCCTCGCTGATTATCTTGTGGAGCGTGAGATATAAAAAAAAAGGTTAGGCCTCCTCCCTCCTAAGCCGGTTTATGAGGATTGTAGAGAGAAAGGACATGAAATCCAACCCTGAAGAGAAGATCAAACTTGAAGGGCGGATAAGGAGGATAGCCCTACTAAACGCCGTAAGGCATGATGGGAAGGCCAGGGTTAAACCGGTGATTGGTAGACTGCTCGCTGAGGAACCAAGCCTCAGGGGTAGAGTGAAGGAGATAACGCCTCTCGTAACGAGTATAGTGGAGGAGGTAAATAGGCTAACCTTAACCGAGCAGAGGTCTATACTTGAGAGGTTATGGCCCCAAGCCCTCGAGAGGAGGGAGAAGAGGGGGAAAGAGAGGGTTCTACCACCACTCCCAAACGTTGACAAGTACGAGAGAGTTGTAACCCGATTCGCACCGAACCCGGACTGCGTCCTACACCTAGGCTCAGCTAGGGCGATAATACTAAGCCATGAATACGCGAGGATGTACGATGGCCTCTTCATCCTGCGGTTCGAGGATACGGACCCCAGACTCAAGAGATCGGCGCTGCAATTCTTTGATCTTATAAGGGAGGATCTAAGGTGGCTCGGTTGCAGGTGGGATGAGGAGTATATACAGAGCGATAGGCTCCCGATCTACTACAAGTACGCCCGCAAACTGATAGAGGATGGGAACGCCTACGTCTGCACATGCAAACCGGA
>QMYL01000199.1 GCA_003662645.1 Candidatus Bathyarchaeota archaeon | reverse complement strand
TCTGTATCTGCCTGGCGCGGAGGGGCAGGTCCTCGGTTCCGTTCGGGGCTTTCGCTATCACCTTGAACAGTCTTCTGGGCGCGGTGCCTCCTAGGCTTTTGCCGAACGCTATGTTGCTTGTGAAGGCGTAGGTCGTGTCCCAGGGGAGGTCTTGGGATTCAACCCTGCCCTCGACGTACCCGCAGGCAGTACAGACGCGTTCACCGGTTTCCGGATCCTCGACGATCCGGGCCTCCAAGCACTCAGGACAGACAAAGCGTAGACGATCAGGAGAAACTTGTCCTAATTTGCGGACAAGTTTCCTTTTCAGTCGACGGTCATATCTGTTAACGGTTTCCAGTTTAACGTCAAGCTTTTCTGCCAGAACATGCTGGTCGGTTATCCCTTCAAGATACTTGAGCCTGAAGAGTTTAGCGAGCTGTCTCGGCGGGGGTCCCCTCCTTCCCAAACCATCTCCTCCTATTTCTCTTTCGGAGGGGTTCCCTCCTCGCCAGCACCTCCCAGCTAAGAAGACGCCCCATATGCGTCTACGAGGTCTGCCCGTCCTACCTCGTAGACGCTCCCCCAAGTATTAGTTATCCTTATATTGGTATTTAAATGCGAGTTTTTCTTTATTCTCTATTGGGATGCTGGCGGTTAAGGTTACCGAGCCCAGCCTGAGCGTGGCATCTGATAGGAACTCTTAGATTCGCTTGTGAAGCCTTAACGTAGAAATATTTTCAGGCTTGGATTCAGCTGGTCGCCGATTATGTTGTAGGCCTGGTTTCCAAGCTTAGCCATCAGCCTTCTAGCATGAGGTTGCTTAACGTTTTTGCGCCTTCTCTTTGCCCTTCCGATAATTCTTAAGAATAGTGGTTGCAACCTCAACGGCTCCTAGAACATACCAAGAGTGATAACCACACTTCGTCGAAGTGCTTTGTTGCATAAATGTTTTTGTGATGTCTTCTGTTCCAGTTCTGCCTTTGCTACTCTTCTCTTTCTTAGGTGATTCTTGTCATCTCGATGAATAGGTTGTATAGGAGGGCCTTCTCCATACTCTAATAATGCTTCTCTAACTTTCCCACTTTCAATTCCCTCCATATGGGATTTTTCTCTGAAACAAAGACAAAGTGATAATCCTCGCTAGGCATCCAAATATCTTTCAATTCCCTCCATATGGGATTTTTCTCTGAAACCCCGGTGACAAGGCAATTGTCTTCCGCCTTCTGGTAAGGTTGCCCTTTCAATTCCCTCCATATGGGATTTTTCTCTGAAACTACTTTGGGACTCTATTTCGACGGCGAAGAGATGCTAGACTTTCAATTCCCTCTATATGGGATTTTTCTCTGAAACAAAGAACCTTAGAACCCGAAGACGTTAAACGTTTATGCTTTCAATTCCCTCCATATGGGATTTTTCTCTGAAACGTTTTGGTGTGTCAACCAGACGGAAACGCCTACAAGAACCACTTTCAATTCCCTCTATATGGGATTTTTTTCTCTGAAACGATTGGACTGTTGACATCGAATACTATGGCTATGCATGGCCTTTCAATTCCCTCTATATGGGATTTTTCTCTGAAACTCCATGTCAGGAGTATTTGAAGGGGTTGTGTTATATAATCTTTCAATTCCCTCTATATGGGATTTTTCTCTGAAACCCTTCAGGGTTATCTCTTGGATCATGTTCTTGAGGTTCTTGGCTGTTACGTATTCTCCGAAGACCCGTTTCAGCCATGAGAACGCAGATTCGGCTATCCACCTTAAGCCGTACTTACGCCTCCACACATCGGGGTTCTCCCTCTGCACGGTTAAGGCCCGTCTTCTAGCTGGGCATCCCCTAAGCCGTTTGACGGTGTTCCTCCTAACCTTTATGATGAGTTTTTATACCCTTCTCGTCTAGGAGGTTGAAGTTTCTCCTTGAATCGTATGCCCGTTCCCCTATGACACCTTTTACATCAACCCTCTTTGAGGATTCCTCCACGAGCCCTCCAAGCCTCGCCCCGTCGTGTATGTACTCCCTAGTCGCTTGGAAATCGACTATCTGGCTTGAACTCGGCATAACATGCCTTGGATGATGTTGATGCTGGAGGGTTTTTAGGCGTGATATTCACGTTTCTCTATTTGTCTCATTCTTGTTTTCAGGTAGAAACTTTATTACTCCAAAACCTCCCGTTCTGTTTCCCCCGACGTTCGAGAACTCCCCAAACCTGCAGAGGGTGTACAAGAGCTTTAGGAAGTCTCTATGGGTCCTTTCTTCATACTCTTCACTTGGGAAGAACTTGTATGCACACCATCCCTTAAACCCTCCAACAGCCCTACCCCCTCCCACATCTATCGGCTTCATGTCCCTTCTGAGGTGGTAACCCGAGACGGCTATGGAACCCTCAACCCACCCCCTAAAAGTCTTCCTATCGAACTTTATTGGTGAGAACTCGTTCCAGAGTCTAAGTAGATTCGTGAACACGGAGACCGGCTGGGGGAAGCTCTCATGAAACTCCACACCCCACTTAGAGAAGTACGTTGGTGTAAGGAACTTAAGGATGAAAGCCCTAGCCTCAGAGGCCTCAGAGTACAGCTCCTCATAAGATTTGGAGGAGACATGCACAGACTCAACCCTCAACCTCCCGCCGCAAGCCTCAACATCCCCATGCTCCGTGAAGTACCTAACAACATACCGCATGTATGAGTCATCCAGAAACCTAACGCTGAAGCCACACGGCGCACCCGGAGCGAGGATGAAACCCTTATCCGTCCTACCTGAAGCCTTGAAACGAATAGGCGTAACCGAGTAAGGCTTAGGCTCACCCATCTCATGAAGCCTCCTAGCGACGGAACCATCCACGCTCCCCACCATAGCGAGAAGCATGGCGCGAACCACATGACCGGTAAACCTAGGTAACGTGATGGGTTCCTGAGACCTACACGAAAACCTCACCTCAAACAGCACTCAAACCCCCAAAATCCTCTAACCTGCCAAGAGTAATAAAATTTACTTAGATTGGCATTTAGATGTATAACAGTTCCC
>QMYL01000198.1 GCA_003662645.1 Candidatus Bathyarchaeota archaeon | reverse complement strand
GTTATCCGAGATCGTTTTTCAACCTGAATCCACAACTAGCCTAGACGCGTTTATCAGAACTCTCATATTCACATTTTATTACAATGTCTTCGTCTCTTCTAATAAGATGATAACCCATTACTTTATAGGTTCATACTTTGAAGCAAAGGGAGCTCTTGAGATAATAATTCCGATGGTTATGGTCACCCTAAACGTTGGAGCTGTAATGCTTAACGCTGCATATGAAAGGAGGAAGGAGATAAGAGTGCTCTCAATGTTAGGGTTGAACCCAGCCCATATAGCTTTAACTTTCGTGGCTGAAGCTATAATAATAGGCTTGGTAGGTGGAGGACTAGGCTATCTCTTTGGGCTTGGATTCTACCGTGTAATGGCGGTCTTCGGTCAATCTTTAATGGTCCGGGAGAAACTGGAATGGTGGTGGAGCGCTATAGGATTCGCCGTCGCTTTAATCGTGTCGATACTCTCAGCTATAAGGCCGGCTATGCTGGCTGTTAAGATGTATACACCATCCATGGTTCGTAAAATTAAGCTGTCAGAAAAGGAGATGAAGATACGTAGAGAACAAATATTCAAGGTTTACCAAGCAAAAGAGTTAAGTATGCCGGTTAAAGTTCAGATCGGCGAGTTTCCATTCTTTATCGGTTTCTTCCTTAACAGACTTAGAGAATTGGAGACGGGTATCTATGAGAGAGTTGAGAACATTGAGGAACTATCAGAGGTTGAGAATGTTAAAGGTGAACGTATAAAGACCATTAACTTCAGCTACTATGTTATGGTCTCAGGCTCCAAGAGAGGTACAAAGAATAAACTTATCGCTATAAAGAGTCCCGATGAGGACTATTACCGCGTAAAGCTCTCTTGCAGCCCTGCAGAGCCAGGAACACCCGAGACTATGATAGATAGAACAATAGATTTCGTGCATGGCATCATGATGGAATGGGCCAGAAACAAGAAGAGGATAATGAAATCTTAGCCTGTGAACATTAATCAACGTAGCAGATTCCCAGCTTCGTCAAACTCCATTTCCCTCGGTTCACTTAAAACCTCTAGCCTCTCCCTGAGTTCCGGACTCTCTTTAACAACCTTATAGAGGCTTTCAGATATCCATAATCTCTCCAACTCCAGCGTATTCTTTATCCTCACAACCTTCGCTTCTGACGGTTCAATCGGTCCACAGATGCGCAACGCCGTAGCTATCGCCTCACGGTCGCTCGGGAGGAAGACGGGGGTCTTCGCTATCTCAACCCACCCGCTCGTGAGCGCATTCGCGAAGGTAGCTCGGTAGTCTATCTTCGATACAGCCCTCTCTGTCGTCAAATCTGCCAATCCGATACCTAAGGCGTTTCCATGGGTCCCCTCTGAGAGATCGAGGACAACTATCCTCTTTATATATGGAGCCTCAGGATCGCTCTCGCCCGGTATCCAGAACCTACCAACGACGTTGGTGTCCATCCCCGTCCCGCTTATCTCCTTCCCTATCTCATCGATTATGAGGACATCCAGCTCCTTGAAGGGTATCCTAGCCAAGAGCCTCTTAGCCTCCCTCAAGAGTTTGACCTCCTCTTCCTCTATCCTCTCAGGTTCAATAGCCTTCACGATCGCGACCTCATGGTATGCGTTCTCAACTATAGCCAAGCCGAGGATTATGGGAGCCCTCTTAATGATGAGCCTAGCCGCCTCCGGTATGAGCTTATGATAACCCTCAGCTTGGAAGCGGTGTATCATCTGAGCTCCCCTCTGCTTCCCCAAACCTATAACCATCATCTTCATCAGACCGCTCTCTATCTTACCCTTGAAGTCAGTGTGGGGCTTAACCCTATTCACAACTATTATCCCATCCGAATTGAGAGCGTACCTGTCCAAGTACACGGGAACCCCGTTATCCAGCCTACCAACTTCCTCGACCTCCATGGTTGCGAGTATCGGGGCACCAATATTCTCCTCCGTAATCCCAAGGCTCCTTAGAACCTCGATCTGACCCTCAACCGTCGCCCCACCATGACTTCCCATGGCTGGAACTATGAAGGGTTCACCACCAACCCTCCTAACCTCATCCACAACGGTCGCCAATATCTCAGGGTAATGGGATATGCCGCGGCTGCCAGCGGTTATCGCTATCCTAGCACCTGTCCTAATCCTCCTCGATAAGCCAACCCTCCTCAACTCCTTCCTTATCTCCGAGACGAGGTCCTTAACCCTTGGAGATGGCATCCTCTGGCGGACCTCAACCATCCTCGGAAGTTCGGAAGTCATCACGTCCACCGCAGATAATTATTAGTGGTGGAGAAAGATAAGCAATAGCCAACTGGGGGATGAGTGAAACCCTACTCAGAACCCTTCCCTTGCACAGTTTTAACCTTCAGGGGTGTGATGCCCAAAACTTGGAGATAGCCACCTATCATCCTGATGACGGCTAAGCCTATAATGACGGCGGCTACAAGGAAGATCGCCCTCTCCAATGCGCTCAACGGAAGGTAGAGCATGAAGTAGTCACCTATCCCAGATGCCTCCTTCAAGATGGTCTTCGGACTAAAAAAGCCCATTCCTATTATCTCCTTAGAACCAATAAGCGCCCTTATGAAGTTCCTAAACCCCTTCAACTCGATGTAGTATGGGAAGTATAGGTAGGCGAACATAAGGTTTCCCCACATATGCTCCGTCATAATCCCGGCGTAGGACGCCAAGGAGACCCCCAAAGCCATCATACGGCCATCTGAACTATTTATGAAATCGCTGATCCTACCCCTAAAGGCCAAGATCAAGACCAAAGCCGGAACGTGCAGCAGAAAGGGATAGAATGGCGCCTCCAACCCGACATACGCACCTTGGGGGTTGGGGAACGGAACATACCAGCAACAGATGAGGGCCCCAAGGACTGCCGCGGCTACCTTCCAATTTAGGGGCTTCTCTCTCCTCACAAGGGAACCGCTAACAAACGCTGACAAGGCGCCCGCTGGTATGGTCAAGAGGCCGAAGACAGACCACTTTGGGATCAGGAATATCACGATATTCC
>QMYL01000197.1 GCA_003662645.1 Candidatus Bathyarchaeota archaeon | reverse complement strand
CATGCCGGACTCAGAATACTTCGAAGGGATAAAGTGTGACTATGAGGGAGTTAGGCTCCTCATACTCTCGGTGTTGAGGCCATCGGGGAAACCTTGGAAGGGCCACATGACAACCGATGACGCCGTGAGGATAATCAACGAGACTAGGCCTGAGATGGCCGTTATAACCCACTTCGGTATGCAGATGATCTTCAGGGGGCCAGCTAGGGAGGCAAAACTCATAGAAGAGAGGACGGGCGTACCGACCGCAGCCGCCGTCGACGGGATGCATATAACGATGGGCGAGGAGATAAGGATTGGGAGGCCGAGGAGGCAGCTCGACCTGAGCAGGTTTATGGGGTAATAGAGGTAAACGCAACGCTCACTCTAACAGAAAGGTGTCCTCCGAAATCCTCTTCGCCTTCCATCTGTCCTCAGGCTCACCGAACTTCAACGTTCTGATCCTATGCATGGCCTGTAAGTCGTCCTTGAAGGGCTCCAGCTCTTTAGGCGCGTAGATTGTCGCTTCCAACTCCTCACTCAAGGCCAGACCTCTCTCCTTCTTATACCGCCATACCGCATTATTGAAGCCCATGAACTTGTCTAGTAGCTTAACCAACCCGCTCTCCCACTCTGGATTCTCCTCGGGGAAACTCTGCACATGTATGCTCTCCCTCGAGTACAATTGGAGCCATATAGCTTCGGTTATGAAGGGGCAGATGGGGGCGAGAAGCTTCAGCAGGGTCTCTAAGCACTTGTGGAGCGTATACCATGCTCCACGTTGTAACCTCCGGTCGAATAGGCCGTTCCTATTGTAGGCTCTTGACTTGACCGCTTCGATGTAGTGGTCTGCGAATATGTTCCATGCGAATGTTCTGATTGAGTCGGCTGGTGTGTGGGCGTCCATCTGCTCATAGCCGGAGCGGCATTTAGCTATCAACCTGTTCAACTCGGCCAGTATCACCCTATCTAGGGGTGCAAGCTCGTAGTCATCTGAGACCTGAGGGAAGGATGATATGAACCTCGCTATATTCCAGAGCTTCGTCAGGAATTTGGAGTTGCCCTTAATCCTCTCAAATGAGCACCTTATATCCCCGTTCGTTATGTTCCCTTCGAGGGCCGACCAGACCCTGAAGGCCTCACCGCCGAACCTCTCGATGACCTCCTGTGGGTCTATGACGTTCCCTAGGCTCTTGCTCATCTTGCGACCCTCCTCATCGACTACGTGCATGTGTATCCAGACGTACTTGAACGGAGCCCTCTTGAAGAGTAGGTAAGACTTCAACATGGTGAAGTAGAGCCAGTTCCGGACTATCTCCTTCCCCTGAGGTCTGAGCGTGCATGGGAAGTTCCTCTTGAAGAACTCCTTGTCCCACAAGTAACCCATTATGTAAACCTCAGATGTGGCTGAGTCGAACCAGGTGTCGAAAGTTCTCTCCTCCCCCCTGAAATCTCTACATCCACACCTCGGGCACTTCTCTATTGGGGGCTTCTCCCTCCACGGCTGGTAGTATCTGCCCGGTTCAGGGACGTAGATGTAGCCGCACCTCTTACAGTACCACAGCGGTATCTCAGTTCCATAATACCTCCTCCTAGATATGACCCAATCTATATCGACGGAGTTTATCCAGTCTATCAGTATCTGCTTACTCTGAGGGGAGAAGAATTTCATATTATCAGCGAGCTTCAGGAGTTCATCCTTGAACTCAACTTGTTTCAGGTAGAACTCACGCATCGGGACGAACTCTATCGGGTTCTTCGATCTCCAGCATATCGGCCTCCTCTGGATTATCTCCTCCTCCTTGACTATGAGGCCCTCAGCCTTCAGGTCCTTGATGATGGCTCTCCTCGCCTCCTCAACCTTCAGGCCTCTATATTTACCAGCGTTCTCGTTCATCCTCCCTTCAGGGTCGACGGCGTATATGGGTTCTATATCGAGTTCCCTCAGTATCCTGACATCGCTGTAGTCGCCGAAGCTGCATATCATTACCAGACCGGAGCCGAACTCCGGCTTCGCGTAGGGGTGGGGTCTAATCTCAACCTCATGCCCGTAGATCGGGACTATGGCGTGTAACCCTTCTAGGTGTTGGTAGCGTTCATCTTTCGGGTTGAATATAACTATCCTACATGAGCATAGGAGTTCCGGCCTAGTAGTCGCGATGATTATATCCTCCCCGGTCTCCTTAACCTTGAACTTTATGTAGTTTAGGGTTGTCTTCTCCTCTTCGTATTCAACCTCAGCATCCGAGATCGTTGTTCGACAGACGGGGCAGTAGTTTGTGGTCTTCTCATCTTCGTAGATTAGACCCCTCCTCCAGAACTCTATGAAGGTCTCCTGGGTGAGCCTCCTATACTCAGGGTCATCGGTCTCGTACCTTCCACCTAACTCATGCTTCAGCTCCCATGAGTTACAGCTCAAACCGAGCTTCTTGAAGGTGTCTAGGGAGCGATCCCCGCTCTCCTTCAATATCAACTTACACTTCTCTATGAACTCCTCCCGCGGGGTCTCGTGCATCGGCATGTTGAAGGTCTTCTCAACCTGAACCTCGACTGGAAGGCCGTTCTTGTCTAGACCCATCGGGAAGAGGACGTTAAAACCAGCCATACGCCTATATCTCGCGAATATATCCATCCAGACGTAGGTGTAGGCCTGCCCTATATGGACAGGTGTATTCACGTATGGCGGTGGGGTGTCTATGCTGAAGAGGGGTTTATCGCTCTCCTTATCGAACTTGTAGAGCTTCTCCTCCTGCCACTTCCTGAAGAGGACAGCTTCAAGCTTGGGGTTCCACGTCTTCTCCTTCAACTTCGGCTTGAAGGTTGTAGTATTACCTCTACCACTCATACAGTCCACACCCACCATGGGAACGTTAACAATTTAGGTGAAACTTGAGGTTTTATTCCGTCTACCATGGGCTGGGGTGAAGCTGAGAAAACCTTCAGCTCGACTAGTGTACTTGGCGGTGGCGGTGTTCCGCCAATACCTCCACCTTCCCCCATGCCTCCTTAAAATCAGATACAGATGAAGACGTATAT
>QMYL01000196.1 GCA_003662645.1 Candidatus Bathyarchaeota archaeon | reverse complement strand
CTTCTCTTGACGAAGGGCGGCGTTAAGCATGCAGAGCCTCTACTAAAAGATGAACTTATACATGACGTGAGGAGGTTCTTTATTGTCGGCTTCTCGGTTAACCCGGAGCGAATAGTTGAAATGTATGAGAGGGGTACGGCCCGTTCGGAAAGTCGGTTAAGGGCGGCCAAGATGCTTCAAGAGAAGGGTTTCACCGTCAGGATTAGGATCGACCCAGTAATACCCGTTAGTGGATGGCGCGTCGACTACGCCATCCTGATACGGAGGATCTTCATCGACTATGGATTGAAGCCTGAGAGGATCACCATCGGTAGCTTGAGGGGGTTACGGAAGACCCTGAACTTCGCGAGGGAGAACGATTGGAAAGAATATTTCTGGAGGGGAGAGAAGACGAGGTGGGGCCTCAAGATCGAGAGGGATCTCAGGGCTGAGATCTACATATTCGTCGTGAAGAAGATTAGGGAGGCTGGATATTCCGGCCCTATAGCGTTGTGTAAAGAAACTCTTGATATGTGGGAGAGACTTGTGGGCCTCGACTTGCTGTGTCATCCGGGAACATCAGGGATATGGGAGAACATGCGTTGCAATTGTAAATTTTAGTTTAAGTGAGGTAGGATAAGATTGACCTCGGCTTGCCTAGAACGTCCGATATCACATATTCAACCATCTTCTGATCACCTTTCTCAATCAGTTTTTTAAGCGATATAACCTTCCCCATCCAAGGGTTCTCGCTTAAGGTTTTTGTCGTGACGAATATGAGGTAGTAGCTCAGACCCTTGAAGAGCGGAACCTCAACCTTCTCGATTATTGTTTCCCTCCTTTTCCGGACCTTCCGTATCTTCCCAACATAGTATTCTAGAGCAGCCTTACCCAATCTTTTTCCCTGCTTCCGTTCATCTTCAACGTATTTAAGCCATAAGTTATCGCCGAAGAACTCATTTAGGGCTGGAATCTCGCTTACTCTTCCACTTAATATGGAGCCTATCATCCTCGCGATATACTGGCCATGAAATAGGATAAGGAAATCACCTCTAATCTTACTCGTGAGCAACCTCTCGAGGGTTCTCCATTTTATTTCGAGGACGTTCGGATCAATGAGGCGAAGAAGTGGGAGAAAGGTGTCTCTTCAATCTTCTTGATGATACTTATATACTCCTCATTTGCGTCTCCACCATGGTACACGTGAAACTTTTCAGGTAAAGCTATTATCTTCATCCTCTCCTCAAGGAGACGGCTATGCTTCAGATTCTTTTCCACCAGAAACATGTAGTCGAAGCTTCTATGGGCAAAGCTCCATGCAATTATAGGGGATCCAGGAACCAAAGCGTCTGGATAATCTTTGAATTGATTCAGCCCTGAACCGGCGAAGAGGTCTATATAGAACATGTTTCGGTAATAATTCTTGATTATAGGTGTGTAGATTCTCTGTATGTAAAGTTTGAGAAAGCAGAGTTTTAGGACTGTCCAGGAATGCGCTTCACGAAGCGGACTTGAAGAGGAGTAGGCTGAGATCGAACTACCTACATAAAGGAGCTCGTGGAGCTGATCTCTAAGAAGGTTATATACCTCGATCATACCTGGACTTGACATTGAATTTCCTCCAAACATCTCCTTTACACGGCTTCCACCATAAACTTTTCAAGTCTGCTTACCCATTCCCAGCTTAACCCCACAAGTTTAGATGCCTTAATAATTTCCTCCAAATAGGTTCTAGGTGGCTTTAAAGCGTCGTCGGTTCTAACCGCCATGTACGTTTCTGCAGTAACCCACCCCTGCTGTTCAATATTCCACACATTAACTTTTCCTCTGGTATAATGCCCGCCACTTACACCCTCAAAATCATCTAAACGAGACAGAGCCTCTTCTGTAATTAAATAGAGTAGTCCCTCCACATACTCTTCGGGTGCAGGAACTATGTTGGAGTAGCCCGTTCCAGCCTCCGGTCCCGGAACCTTATTAAACATCAGCTTAAATCCTGGAAGTATCCCCCTGCACATTAAAAGCGGCTCTCCACCAATCCTCCCGCAAAGTCCTGATATGTTCATGTTCCTGCCATAAGCAAAATACCATAAATCCATAACTCAATCCTCCTCAGCAGAGATCCGTAGTAGATTGCGTAATATTAATGCTCTACTATTCGATAAAGTTTCAGAAGTTTCCTTAAGAGGAGATTCGGGGAGTTCTGCATTGCTAAGGACCATAAGAACATCACAAAAGAGCTCATGTCGAAGGCGTTCATCTACAATACGCTCATAAACCTCTAAACAATAGAACAGAAAAGAGAGCGGGAAAGATACAAAACCCAGACTCAAGAAGAAGAAACAAACACAAAACCTAATCAGTCAACAAAGCAATATCTTATAAGTTCCATGTAGGAGAGATATAAAGAGGGAGATAAAAGTGAAGTACTGGTTCTGTGTGACAGATGAAGAGAATTGGCGGGTGGTAAAGGAGAAGAAGATATGGGGTGTCCCAGAGAGGCGTAAGGGAATAATGGATCATGTTAGGCCCGGCGATCTGCTAGTTTTCTATGTAATGCCTAAGAGGATTGGGGGGATATTCAGGGTTGTTTCTATGCCATTCGAGAGTAAGGAAGAGATCTTCGGCTGGGGAGAGTACGGTAGACATGAACTATTTCCATTCAGAGTTAGCTTAGAGACCGTTGAGACGCCGAAGACACCAGTAGAGTTTGAACCATTAATTCAGAAATTATCATTCACAAAAGGAAGAAGAAGGTGGAGTGCCCCATTAAGAAGAGGAATGTTCGAAATATCAAGAGAAGATTATGAGTTAATCAAAGCACACATAGAATAGATATCATTGCCATAGCGCGATCATAATCTCGTGTTTTACTATTTTGAGTTCTTGTTTAATATATTTCGACTGGTTCCTATTTCATCTAAGATGATTTTCAACCTTAAATCTGCTCCAAAAAGATGCGCATCACCTATCCATCGCTCTGATGTAGGTTTATTATAACGTTCTTTAGCTAATTATGTTCCCATATACACTTTTATAT
>QMYL01000195.1 GCA_003662645.1 Candidatus Bathyarchaeota archaeon | reverse complement strand
TTCCTATGGAGCCCTGTTCAAAAAGCCTTGGATAGCGGATCTGCATCCTCCATTTCGCCTCTTCGAGGACTGTTGACCCCCTAAACCCTAATACCAAAAGCCTTCGGGTCTTCTCCTATAACCACGGGGTTCCGTGACCTCCAGTCTACCGCTCAGGTAGTCGTTTAGAATATCCCTAATCCTCCCTGTAACCCCTACAACCGGTTTAACCCCAAGCCTCATGAACCAGTCTACAGCCCTCGGACCCATACTCCCAGCTATTATTACATCGGCGCCCTCACCAGCTATAAATTGTGGAACTGCCCCCGGTATGTGGCTGTCGAAGTATGGGTTCTCTTTGACCTCAACCTTCTTCACTTCTCCGTCCTCAACGTCTACGAAGATGTAGTATCGGCACCTCCCGAAGTGGCTTGATACTCGGCTATCCAACCCACGGCTTTCCTCTGATGCGAAGGCTATCCTAACCATGTCGCACCAAACTATTATGATAGGGATGCCAATTAAAACATTTTTGCTTATTTTCTAAACAATCTGGATGCTTTTATAATAGTCGATCACCCTCAGATTGGAAGGTTCAACCATGAGAATACGCCGATCATCTTCAAAGCCATGTACACCATAACCGCTATGAAGACGTACCTCAGCTGCCTCGCCGGGAGTTTGTGGGCCACCCTGACGCCGACCTGAGCCATGGGAACGCTCGTCCCAGCCAGCAAAACCCACTGCAGCAGGTTGACGTAGCCTATCGAGTATGGTGGTAGACCGGATACACCCAAACCGTCGAGTATGTAGGATATAACGCCACCTATAGAGGTGAATATCATCATCGCCGTTGAGGTTCCAACGGCGGAGTGCATCCTAAACTTTAGGATCGTGGCCATAACCGGAACCATCAAGACCCCACCGCCTATCCCTATCAGGCCGCATGCGAAGCCGAGCGGTAACCCCCATAAGATGTATGTCGCTAGGTTCTCCGTGGGCTTCTCCCTAACCTTCGGGGGCTTGGCTGTCAACATCCTGACAGCCCCGCCGAGGATGGCTAACCCGAAGACCGCTGTGAGTATCCGACCTGGTAGGTTCGAGGCGACGAAGGCCCCCAGGGCTGAGGCGCAGGCACCACTTATCCCGAGGGTAACCCCGGCTCTCCATAGGACTGCACCCTTCTTGTGGTGGCCGTAGGCCCCACTTAATGCTGTTGGGAGTACAACCAGCAAGTTCGTACCGAAGGCTGTCCTTATGGCTATACTCGGCTCGATCCCTATGGTTGTTAGGATCCAGTACTGGACCGGGACCATTATGAAGCATCCGCCGACGCCGAGTAGACCTGAGGCGAATCCGACGCCGATCCCTGTAACTAGAAGTGCATATAGATATGTCTGCTCCAAACCTAAACACTCTTCTCTTCACGTCTGCTCATCAGATACCAAGAATTAACTCAGATATTATATGAAAATATAAATATTTTGATTAGAAAATAAACAGAAAAGTCGTTATTAGGTTAAGATTCGGAGCGCCATAGCGCAAAGCCTTATCTGCACTTCGATGATAACTTGTAGGGGCCTCCTATTCAACCCCCTCTTCTCATTAGTGCATGTCTTCCAACCAAATGGTTCCACCTCCTATTAATCAATGTACTCCTCTCCTTCTCGATGTCTGCGGCGATGGTCAACTTAACAGCCTGCATAATGGATTCAGCCTCTTCGGGTAGGAGAGCGAACTACACAGCCGCGACCAACATGGCCTTCGGTTTGGCTGCCTTCCTAGGCTCTCTGATAGGCGGGATCTTCACGATGCAACTCCCAGCCTCCATCAGGATGAGGCAGGCTCTTTTCATAGGGTTAGTCTCATCGGCCGCTCTACGTCTAATCTCAGTTTAAGTCTACTTCTAATAAAGGAGGCCCTCCCGGGGAAGAGTTAAGGAGCGCTTAAGCGGGTCGTCTAACCGATTTTTGGGTCTCCGTGTAGAACCTTTGTTAGGGTTTCTATGTTGAACTTGGTGTTTGCACATCCGTTCTTTATGAGTGGGACGGCTTGACCGGCTATCCCAGCCTTACTGAGAGCTTTACTGGCGAGTTTTATCTCCATACCACATGCAACCCCGACGACGGCCTCGTAGCGCCCCCTACGCAGTATCTCCCTTATGCATGAGCCTCCGGGGAGTATGTATACGTCGTAGCCCTCCCTCTCCCCGATCGTTACAGCCTGGTTCATTAGGCAGTCACTAGAGCAGTGGGAGCAGATGTAGGATGGAACGCTCGGGTCGAAGGTTGCCTTGCACCTTCCATCCATATACTTCCTTGAGCAGTGGGGCAATAGGAGTGCCTTCCTGCTCGCTTTCAAGAAGAGCTCCCGGTTCATAAGGTTCTCTATCTGTATCTGGATGAAGTCCTCCATTAGTTGTATGGCATCTGAGAAGTTCAGCCCGGTCAACTCCTGAATCCTAAACCTACTTATCAGGCGGCGGGCTGCCTCGCTCATCCTCCTATGGATATCACTGCGGTGTGCAACCCTTGCAACCTCCACGAAGAGGGACCTAGAGATCTTGGTTAGGTCGAACTTGAAGAGGTAGGGCATGGGCTATCTATACGGATGAACACACTTAAGGGTAACTCATAGATCGGAATCTCCGGATTCCTGATCTTCCACGACCTCGTACTCGACCCTCCGGCCCCTACCGTCATAAACCGCAACATCAAGCTCAGATCTATATGGGTAGGCGGTTATAACCATAAACCTGCCGTAGAGGTTGTTTAGGTCCCTTATCGAGGGCCTCAACACTCCTGATGGATGGGAGTGCGCAGTCCCAACAATCGAGAAATCGATGGGGAGCATGTGTGGAGGGAAACCCGAGAAGGTACTCCCATGAACCGCCAATGGAGGTACCTCAACCTCCTCAACTAGGACGTGGACCTTAGCGGTCATCCCCCTCAGAAGAAGGATTCCCTCCCTCGGGTGGCAGGCCTTGGCGTACTCAAGGATGCTCCTCAACACCGAACGGCTTAATCTAACCCTAAACCCCATCTTTCGATCCTC
>QMYL01000194.1 GCA_003662645.1 Candidatus Bathyarchaeota archaeon | reverse complement strand
TTAGGATAGAAAG
This sequence comes from Candidatus Bathyarchaeota archaeon, assembly GCA_003662645.1. GTDB lineage: Archaea > Thermoproteota > Bathyarchaeia > Bathyarchaeales > B26-1 > B17-G17. The sequence continues at coordinate 3,078 of QMYL01000194.1, read as the reverse complement.
GTTGTGTCAAGTTTTGCCTCAGAGGAGAACTATAAGTGTAGAGGTATTGAAGGCCGTATCCTCACCGATAAGGATGAGGATCCTAAATCTGCTCTTCAATAGGGGCCACCTCTCCTACACGGAGATAATGAACTTGCTGAGGCTCCGACCGAGTAGAGATGCGGGTAGATTCGCCTACCACCTAAAACTACTTCTCAAGATGGACCTGATAGAGCCGGATACCGAGACCAAGAAGTACCGTCTAACAGACCTTGGGAGGAGGCTGGTCGAGGTAGCGGAGGAGATAGAGGAGAGCGCCCATGAGAGAAGGAGGATGCTCGTAAGGACCTCACGTCTATCTATAGAGTACTTCGACAGGAACAAGATAGCGGAATCACTAATAAGGGAGGCTGGGGTTCCAGCTGATCTAGCCCAGAGGATAGCGAGAGAGACTGAGCGGAGACTCCTAAAGCTTAAGGTTAAGTATCTAACCGCACCCCTCATAAGAGAGTTTGTAAATGCGATATTGATAGAGAGGGGGCTCGAGGATTACCGCCATAAATTGACCCGCCTAGGCCTACCAGTCTACGACGTGACCGAGATGATGAGGTCCATCAGCTCGGAGTTCTCAAATGTTGAGAAGGTTCTTGAGGCGGCTGGGAACTCTGTAATGGAGGAGTATACGCTACTCAACATACTCCCAAGGGACATAGCCGACGCGCATATATCCGGGATCCTAAACCTAAACGACCTCGGCTGCTGGATACTGAAACCGAGCGAGTTCAGGCATGATATACGCTTCTTCTTCAGATATGGATTACTCTTCAAGGGATATGGACCTATGAAGGTCTCATATCGGCCGCCAAAGAGCCTCGGCTCAGCGCTACTCTTGATCCTTGAGGCGTTGAGGCTCGCAGCCGATGAGTTATCAAATGAGGAGACGATAGACTACTTCAACATCTTCTTGGCGCCATACGTAAAGGGCCTAGAGCCAGAATACATCAAGGAACAACTGAAATCGTTCTTCATGGGGATAAACCACATAATCCCGGTGGATGTATCTATAGGGCTGGAGCTCTCAACGCCTAAATTCCTAGATGAAGTCAACGTGTTCGGACCGGGTGGGAAGGTTGAGGGGGTCTACTCAGACTTCACTGAGGAGAGCCAACTTGTAGCTTCACTGCTCCTAGACATAATCCTCGACGGAGAGGAGTCAAAACCAATATTCAACCCGAACGTTATCATAAAGATAAGATCTGAAACTCTAAAGGATGGGGAGGCCGAATCCCTGCTCTACAAGGCACACCAAGCCGCCATCGAGAAGGGAGTCCCGTACTTCGCAAACCTAACCTTCAAGGGGCAAGAATACGCCTCCTACACGGCGACCGGGTTAAGGTTAACACCCGAACGGAGCGGTGACTGGGAACTAGACACCCTAAGGACCGGAGGGCTGGGAAGCGTGATCATAAACCTCCCAAGGGCTCTATACGACTCTGGAGGTGACAGAGGCAGGCTACTTCGAAACCTATACGAACGCGTAGAGATGGCGATGAGAGCCCTCCAGATAAAGTACATGACGATCAGGCAGCGCGTCAGGGAGGGGCTGCTCCCATTCCTAACCCAGAGAGGTGAGGAGGATCCATACTACAGAATTGAGAACTCGATAAGACTGATCAGCTTCGTTGGGCTTAACGAGGCGGTCCAGTCCCTAACCGGTGAGGCTATATATGAGAGTAGGGGCTCACTCAAAGCCGCTAAGGACATAGTGAACTACATGTCGAGGGCCATCCAGAGGCTCTCAAAGGGGTTGGAGGGCCACTTTGCACTCTCGATGGTCCCCAGCGAGGAGGCGGCTCGAAGATTAGCTGAGCTGGATGTCGAGATGTACGGCCTAGCTAGGGTCTCGCTCAGCGGAGGTGGGAGGAGTCCATCCTACACAACCATGTCGGCTACACCACTCGATGCTGATCTACCACTTGAGGATTACTTGAGGATCGAGAGTACGTTTCACACGTTAACTCCAGGATGTCACCTGGCGGTCATACCGATAGACGGCGAACAGAAAGCGGATGACCTACTCACGATAACGAAGAGTATACTGAAGAGGTATAAGATCGGGCTTTATGCCTTCAACAGGAAGCTCGCCTATTGTGATGTTTGCCGCGAGGTCTTTTACGGAGACCTGTCGAAGTGTCCATCATGTGGGTCAGTTAAGGCCGTAACATACTTCGCTAGGTCCCCGGCAAAGTACTCAGCTAAGCCCATAAGTGAATGAGTGATCGACATCAACTTCTAAACCCTTAAAAATGAGGGGGAGAACCATCCTCTCGTCATAATCAAACCCGGCGGTGTGAAAGTCTAGCCATGTCAGGTGTGATCCCTGAGGATGTACTGGACAAGTATATGAAGGCTGGGGAGATAGCCGCCAAGGTAAGGGCCGAGATGAGGCGGATAACCAGAGAGGGCATGCCCATAATCGAACTCTGCGAGAGGGCTGAGGATATGATCCGCAGAATGGGCGGTAAACCAGCCTTCCCATGTAATGTATCGGTGAATGAGGTTGCAGCCCATTACACATCACCGCCGGGTGATGAGAGCAGAATACCGGAGGGCTCCCTCGTCAAGGTTGATATAGGCGTCCATATAGACGGATATATAGTCGATACAGCGACGACGGTATGCTTCAACGACGATTACAGGGACTTGGTTCAGGCAGCCGAGGAAGCCCTCAGAGTGGCGATCAAGGTAATCCGCTCGGGATTACCCATCTCAAAGTTCGGCTCCACCGTCCAGAAAGTGATAAATCGATATGGGTTTAAGCCGATCTCAAACCTAACTGGACACCAGATAAGCCGTTACGTACTCCACGCCGGGAAAACCCTGCCAAATATATCTCACATATCCCTCGCCAAGATTAAGCTCGGTGAGGTTTACGCCATCGAGCCCTTCGTCACCCTGCCAGATGCAGCTGGGAAGGTTAAGAGTGGTAGTGAAGCTTACATATTCAGGTTCGTGAAACGTAAATCCGTCAAGCACGGTGGGGCGAAGAGACTTCTCAGGTTTATCGAGAATAACTTCAGAACTCTGCCCTTCGCTGAG
>QMYL01000193.1 GCA_003662645.1 Candidatus Bathyarchaeota archaeon | reverse complement strand
GCCATAGGCTATCCACCTCTTTATGCTGGACATATTCCCAACCGGTTTGAAGTAGGTTCCAACACTCTTCCCGTCTAAGATGTCGAGGAGAACCCTCCTCTTACGGCTGTTGGCGATGACGAGAGGAATCCCGCTCTGGGTAGCTATCTCTGCAGCTTCAAGTTTAGTCTTCATCCCGCCTCTTCCTAGGCGGCTCTTCCCCTCAACCATCTTCTTGAGCTCCGGCGTGACCTTCTCAACCACGGGTATCAACTTCGCCTTCGGATCATCAGGGTTCATCGTGTAAAGTCCATCAACGTTGGAGAGTATTATCACAAGGTCGGCTTGCATCGCATTCGCTATCAAGACTGATAGTATATCGTTATCGCTGAAGTTCACCCTGTACCCCCTAGTTACGGGTATTAACTCATCTATCGATGTGACATCGTTCTCGTTCACTATCGGGACGACGCCCAACTGGAGCAGCTTATCAAGGACGTTACATGTGTGGATGTAGGAGACCCTGTTAGATAGGTCCTCCTTCGTCAGTAGTATTTGAGCAACCTTGAACCCATGTCTCCCGAAGAAGTCTCTATAATAGGACATCAATATGCTCTGTCCTGTGGCTGCGCACGCCTGTTTGAAGACTATATCGTTCGGGTTTGGGTTTACCCCCAGCTCGGCCATTCCGGAGGCTACGGCTCCAGAGGTAACCAATATAACTTTGTAACCCCTCCTCAAAACCTCAACTATCTCACCAACGACCCTCTCCATCTTCCTTAGGTTGAGGCTTCCATCACGGTTCGTTAGGCTCGCCGTACCAACCTTGACCACTATTAGACCGCTCTTCATCTCCTACCCAATCCAGAATATACATATAACAGTTTATTTAACACTTTTCTGCTCATTAAGTCTAGGTTTAACTACTTCCATCACTCCCTCCGGACCAGATCAGATTAAATACTTGTTTAGCTATTTATTTTGGTGGAATGATGTCGCCGTCCCAGACCGACCTATAACGGGATGAGGAACTCACGACGAACTGACCTATCAGAGGGAGAAGAGAGAATTGCTGGAACTTCCACGTATATGCTTCTGTATCCACACAATAACCCGAACGATACAGACCAACTCACGTTCACGGTCTAAGAACGATAGGAAGAGGAAAGGGAAACCATGAAAATTATTAAGAGAGATATAAAGCACGGCAAGATAACGGTTATACCAGAGATGCTCGACGACCTCTGGACCCTCTATAATGTGATCACAAAGGGGGATATAGTTTACGCGAGGACTACACGTGAGGTTAGGTATGGAGAGAGATACAACCGCCCTGAGAAGGGTAAGCGGATCTCAGCAATCCTCGGATTGAGGGTTGAGAACGTTAGATGGGATAGAAGCCTAAACAGGCTGAGGATACACGGGATAATCCGTGACTCACCGGACGAGATAGGGGCCCTAGGCTCACACCACACAATAAACGTGGAACTCAACAAACCCCTAACCATAATCAAGGAGAGGTGGGAGAAGTACCAACTTGAGAGATTAAGGAAAGCCACAAAGGTGGGGATCTCCCCGCTGATCGTCGCCTCAATAGATGATGAGGGCTACTGCATAGCAGTGATAAGGAACTTTAACATCGAAGTCAAGTCTGAGGGTAAACTTCCACTCCCAGGGAAATCGAGGGTCGAGAGCAGAAGGAGAGCGATCCAAAACTTATTCAGCTCAGCCTATAAAGCCCTGAGGGAGGTGTGGGCCACGGAGCGCAACCCCATAGTCATACTGGGCTTAGGGTTCATCAAAAACTCATTCACCGAATACTTGAAGGATAAAGACCCAGACCTAACGAAGAGCATAATCGACGTAAAGGGCGTCCACAGCACGGGAATATCAGGGATAAATGAAGCCCTACGCTCAGGCATACTGAAGAAAGCCCTAAAACACCTACGCATAGCCGAGGAGATAGAAGCCGTAGAGGAGGTCCTAACCAGAATAGGAAAGGGAAAAAACGATGTGGCATACGGGCTTAAGGAGGTCGAATGCGCAGCCTCAATAGGGGCAATAGATAAACTTCTAATAACCGATACACAACTTAGAGAAGCAACAGATGAAGAGAGGCTGGAAAAGGAAGAGCTGATAAGGAAGGTTGAAGGGAAAGGGGGAAGAATAATAATCATAAGCACAGAACACGAAGCTGGAATGAAACTCCACTCACTCGGAGGCGTAGCAGCCCTCTTACGTTTCCCACTCAAATACTAGGTCTGGATGGAGCCCCGGGCGGGATTTGAACCCGCGACCCACGGCTCTCCCGATCTTCTACGGTTTACGAGGCCGTTGCTATAACCGGGCTTAGCTACCGGGGCTTCTGTGTCGGCCTCATTATAAATGAGTGTAGAAGGCTCTTTAAAATCATTTGGATAGGAAACCATATCTCTAATGAACTCTTAAATAAATTAGAAGGTGTTGATGACTGGCCGGGAACGCCTATGAGGAAGATTGTAAAGATTGGTGAGAGGAGGGTTATAAATATAATCTTGAGAGCTCTGGATGTTATGCCGGGTATGCCTATACCATTTGGGGATGACGCATCCGCCGTTGAGATGGAGGATGGTAAACTCGCAGTCTTGAAGACAGACATGCTGGTCGGCAAGACTGATGTACCACCCGGGATGGGCTTGAGGGAGGCTGCCCGTAAGGCTGTTGTAATGAATATAAGCGATATGGCCGCTAAGGGCGTTAAGCCGGAGGCCATACTTGTATCGCTGGGGTTACCTTCAGAGTTAACCAGTGATGATGTGAAGCTGATAGGGGAGGGGCTGAATATTGGGGCTAGGGAGTACAACACTTACATAATTGGCGGAGACACAAATGAGGCCTCAGATCTGGTGATCAGCTGTTCGGTCCTAGGTTTCTGTGATAGGGAGAAGTTCATTAGGCGTGATGGGGCGAGGCCGGGTGATATAGTGGCTGTAACCGGGTTCTTTGGGAGAACGGCGCTAGGACTTAAAGTACTGCTCGACGGGTTGCCCATACCTCGAGATATGAGGGATTCCATCCTGGAGGCCGTCTTGATGCCCAAAGCGAGGCTTAAGGAGGGCTTAGCCCTCGCAGAAACTGGAGCCGTAACGTC
>QMYL01000192.1 GCA_003662645.1 Candidatus Bathyarchaeota archaeon | reverse complement strand
TCCACAAGGCGGGTAAGATACTCGAGAACCACCTGGATGGGAGGCTTTCAAGCCTGAAGCACCTAATCGCCAAGACAGACCTCGACGTGATCGAGGCCTTCACACCTCCACCCATGGGCGACCTACCCCTAAGCGAGGCTAGGGAAATATGGAGGGATAAGATTATAAGCCTAAACTTTCCGGAGAGCATCTTCGTTAGGGGATACGAGGCTACGAGGAGTTATATGCTGAACCTCTTGCGGGAGGCAGCACCAGGAGATAGACTCATGATAACGATAACTGAGGATATACCCCCGGAGCATAGGTGGACCGGACTGTCAGCGATTACGGATGTATTGTGGGAGCGTGGGAGGTATCCCCTACCGAGCTGACTATGGAATCGGCGCTGAGCCGAGCCGACTCTACACTTTTGGCGCCCAATAAATTTTTCCTTTGGAGCCCAAAAATAGGCCTCTGATAGAGAGCCATGGTCAAGGATGAAAAATTTCTGTAATAGCCTCCATACTTATAGCTTTCTCCTTTTACAGTTTCTACCCCACGTTGAGGGGTTGAGAGGAGAGGATGTTGGAGAATGTCATCTGCGACCCTGAGAAGATAGCAAAGGTGTTCCCGTGGCGCTTCAAGGACGCCCAGAGGATGGATGTAAGAACCGGACCCTGATTGTGGATGGATGAGCTGAGAGACCCACAACTACACATACGAGGAGATGCCAGCAAACCTAACATAACCGAGGTCCGAGGTTGTGCTGCTCTGGTGCTACGAGGCGAATAGGGCCATTCACCGAGTGAACCGATGTGCCTATTAGAAATCCCCTATTAAGTCTTATGCCCACCGCATCCTCATGGAAGGGTACGATTTAAATTGGACCACTCGGTAATTAGTGATATTCGAGCCCATAACCGGACGGTGTCCACTGGGGGAGTAAGATTACCCATGCAGAGCGGCCGGGATGCAAAGACTGTTCTGATACTCTGTGAGAAGCCCGATGCTGCCAAGCGTGTAGCTATAGCCCTAGATGAGGACGGTAAGCCCAAGGAGAAGAGGCTGAGGAAGATACCATACTACGAGGCCTCGAGGGGTGACAGGAGGCTCATAATAGTCCCGGCGTTGGGCCACTTATACACGGTCACGCCGAAGAGTGAGGATAGGAACGTATACCCCGTCTTCGACTTCTACTGGGCGCCCAGATACATGGTTGAGAGAGGGGCGAAGGAGACTGAAGCCTGGATAAGCGCCATCTCAAGGCTCTCCAAAGAGGCGGAGGAATATATACTCGCAACCGACTACGATATAGAGGGGGCGACCCTTGGATACACGATACTGAAGTACGCCTGCGGCGGGAAGGAGACCGTAGCCAAGAGGATGAAGTTCTCAACCCTAACAGCTGAGGAGTTGAGGGACGCCTACGAGAAGCTCCTCCCCCAGATAGAGTTCCCAACCGTTGAGGCCGGGATATGCAGACACTTCGTCGATGCAATATATGGCATAAACCTCTCAAGGGCTATGACGATCGCAGCTAAGAAGTACAGTGGGATATACACCACGATAAGCACAGGGAGGGTTCAGGGGCCAACCCTCAGCTTCGTCGTTGACAGGGAGAAGGAGATAAACTCCTTCATACCGACCCCATACTGGACGGTGAAGGCTGTAGTCAAGATCGGGGATTCAACCTACGAGGCTGAGTATGAACAGCAGATCCTCAGGAGGCTCGATGAGGCCGAGAGGGTTGTGGAGGATTGTAGGGGTAAGGATGGGAAGATAACAAAGATCGACGTCAGGAGGTTTGAGCAGAAACCCCCCGTACCCTTCGACCTTGGAACCCTCCAGACCGAGGCTTACAGCTTCTTCAAGTATACACCCAGAAGAACCGCGAACATAGCCGAGAGGCTATACCTTGAGGCATTGATCTCCTACCCGAGAACATCAAGCCAGAAGCTCCCACCATCGATAAACTACGAGGGCATACTCAAGTCCCTAAGCCAGAGGCCGGAGTATAGGGAATTAACCACAGAACTGCTGACCCGTGGTGAGTTGAAGCCAAACGAGGGTAGGAGGGAGGACCCAGCCCATCCGGCGATATACCCAACAGGGAACCTCCCAGAAAGGGCCCTAAGCGAACCTGAGAGGAGAGTGTGGGACCTTATAATAAGGAGGTTTATGGCCGTATTCGGTGAGCCCGCCGTAAAGCAGAGCGTTAGGGTCACAATAGATGTGAACGGCCACCTATTCTACTTGAGGGGTAGGCAGATCTTGAAGGAGGGCTGGATGCGCTTCTATAAGCCCTACACGAGGGTTGAGGAGGTCCTCCTCCCACCCCTGAAGGAAGGTGAGACGCTGGAGGTGCTTCAAGTGATCCGTGAGGACAAGTTCACTAAGCCTCCCTCCCGCTATAACCCGAGCAGCCTCCTGAAGAGGATGGAGGAGGAGAGGATAGGAACTAAGGCTACACGGGCCGATATAATCGAGACCCTCTACATGAGGGGCTACATAAGTGGGGAGAGGATTATCGTCTCCGAGCTCGGCTTCGACGTGATCAATATACTCCGGAAGTATTGCCCCTTGGTGATCTCTGTGGAGTTCACGAGGAGCCTCGAGGAGAAGATGGAGATGATACAGAACGGGAAGGAGAGCATGGAGAACGTTGTTAGGGAGGCTGTAGCACAACTTAAACCCGTACTCGAACGGTTGAAGATGAACGAGAGAGAGATCGGGAGAGCCCTAAACGAGGCTATCAGGAAGGCAAAGATGCGGGATAGGATAATCGGAACATGTCCAGTCTGCAAGACCGGGCAGCTCATGATCCTATACTCAAGGAGAACCGGTAAAAGATTCATAGGCTGCACAAACTTCTTCAAGGGGTTATGTAAGACCTCATTCCCCCTCCCGCAGAGGGGTAAGGCTAAACCCTCCGGTAGGAACTGCAACTCCTGCGGGTGGCCGACCGTCGAGGTTAGGATTAGGGGTAGGAGGCCGATGGTTATATGCTTCAACCCCGATTGTCCATCCAAGAAGGGGAGACGTGCGTAGTTGAAGTGCGAGGTGTGCGGTAAGGAAGCTGAGAGCCGTTTCTGCGAGGCTCATGAGATGGCTTACAGAAACCTTAAGGGTAAGTATGAAG
>QMYL01000191.1 GCA_003662645.1 Candidatus Bathyarchaeota archaeon | reverse complement strand
CTGGCCTGAGGGCGAGTATCCACTCAGGAAGGAATGGAAGCCCAAATCTTTAGAGACATCAATCGTCACCAGTAAACAACGCTCTAGAGGCGAGAGTCTAAGGAGTTCAACCGGGGAGGGAACAGTCATAAACGTGGTTGTTGGACCCCAACACCCAGCCCTCCACGAACCCGAGAGGTTCCTCTTCAAGGTTGACGGGGAGGTTGTAGTCGATGTTGAACCTAGGCTCGGCTATGCCCATAGGGGTATAGAGAGGGCAGCTGAACAGTTGATGTTCTTCCAGGATGTCCACTTGGTTGAGAGGGTATGCGGCATATGCAACGTGGCCCACACAACATGCTTCTGTGAGGGCGTCGAGGCTCTCGGCGGGATAGATGTCCCGCCTAGGGGTAGATATCTCAGGACGATAGTCCACGAGTTGAATAGGATACACAGCCACCTTCTCCTCCTCGGCGTTACCGGCTTGGAGATGGGCTTCGAGTCCCTATTCCAGTATATATGGCGTGACCGAGAGATAGTTCTAGACTTAACCGAGAAGTTAACCGGAAACAGGGTTATGGCGGAGTATAACACGATAGGCGGAGTCAGGAGGGACCTAAACCCGAAATTGGCCGAGGAGATGAGGGAGAAACTTGGAGTTCTCAGGGATAGGATGCTCTTCTACCGCAGGGTCTTCGAGGACGACCCAACCTTCGAGGCTAGGACTAAGGATGTTGGGGTTCTAAAGAACGAGGATGCCCTAAAGCTCTGCGTGGTTGGACCGGTCGCCAGAGGGTCAGGCATCGAGATAGATGTCAGGAAGCATGACCCATACGCCGCCTACGACGAGATACCCTTCAGAGAAGTGATCTACAAGGAGGGCGACTCATGGGCCCGCCTCATGGTTCGACTAGACGAGGTAATCGAGAGCATAGATGTAATCTCCTACGCCGTTGAGAACCTCCCACCCGGACCGTACAGGGTTAGGGTTCCGAGGAGGATGCCTAAGGGTGAGGTTCTGAGTAGGGTTGAGGCGCCACGCGGCGAACTGGTTCATTACATTAGAAGCAACGGCTCCGCCTACCCCGAACGGGTGAAGATAAGGTCCCCAACCTTAGCGAATATAATATGCTTCAGGGAGATAATTCGGGGCTGTTACGTTGCGGATATACCGGTCGTCCTCGCCAGTTTAGACCCATGCTTCTCATGTACGGATAGGATGGCCTTCGTGGATGTGAATGATGGGCGGAGGTGGACCTGGAGCATGAATGAGGTAAGGAGGAGGCCTAGAGGGCGGTGATCCCTGACCTAAACTTCATCTTCAGGGTTCTAGTCTTCCCGGGTTTTCTATTCCTCCTATCCTTCTCCCTCTTCTGCGACTGGTTCGAAAGGAAGGTTATGGCTAGGATGCAGAATAGGATGGGGCCGTCTTACACCGGACCCTTCGGGATACTCCAGCCCCTAGCGGATTACATCAAGCTATTGACGAAGGAGGATATAACCCCCGATCACGTTGAGGGTCTACTCTTCACCCTGACCCCGTTATTCTCATTCTCCCTCTTCACGTTCTCGATCTTCTACTTTCCATTAGATGGGGTTAACGTCTTCTCGAACCCTGGTTTCGAGGGAGACCTCCTCTTCGTATTGGCCCTGGTGACCTTCGCCCACTTCACCCTCTTCCTCTCAGGGTGGTCCTCATCTAACCCCTACAGCGGGATAGGGGCTGTCAGGATACTGACTCAGTTCATAGGGTATGATATACCGCTCCTCATACTCTCTTTGGGTCCAGCATTCCTCGTTGGGAGCCTCTCGCTAAACAGGATAGCCTCGCACCAGCCCGTGCCCTTCGCCATCCTGATACCGTGGGTCTTCCTCCCCTTCCTCATAACCCTACAAGCAGAGCTGGAGGAGGATCCCTTCGATATACCACACGCCGAGACCGAGATAGTAGCCGGCTACGGGACAGAGTTCTCTGGGAGGAAGCTTGCCTTCATAAACCTCTCGAAGGATGTCCAGATAATCTTCGGAGCGATCCTGACGGTTGAGCTTTTCCTAGGTGGGCCTTACGGGCCGACGCCCTCTGAGCCACATAGGCTCTGGTTCACGTTATGGCTCATCCTTAAGGTTCTCTTCGTCATATTCATACTCGAATTCGTCGAAGCGATCTGTGCAAGGTTCAGGATAGACCAGATTGTGAGGGTGAACTGGAGGCTGATGATACCGATATCCATCCTATCTATAGCCTTGACGATCCTGTATGCGCCCTTGGTGAGACCGTTGATCGGAGGTGTGTAAAGGCATGGTTAGGGTGAAGGCCCCGAGGATGGTGAGGGAGGTCTTGACAGCCCTCTTCAAGAGGCCGTTTACAAGACAGTACCCGTTCGTCAAGCCCGAGCCTCCCGAGGGCCTCAGGGGTAGACAGGTATTCCATCCGGAGAGGTGTATAGGGTGCGGCCTCTGCGCTAGGGACTGTCCAGCTGGAGCCATAGAGATGGTTGAGGTCTCGGGTAAGAGGGTGCCCCTCATCCACCTTGACAGTTGCATCTTCTGTTACGTATGCGTGGAGAACTGTCCCAGAAACGCGATAGTTGAGTCAACCCTCTATGAGCTTGCCTCGACAAGCAAGGATGAGCTTGTTATAAGACCCTACGAGAGCCAATCCGCCTCATCAGGGGGTGTTGACGGATGATTATCCCATATGAGGATTTGATCGCCGTCTTGCTCGTCGCCTCAGCCTTCCTAGCTGTACACATGGATGATACAACTCACTCAGTCATATCCTTCGGTTTCATGTTCGCGGTGCTCTCCACCCTATACTTCGCCCTAGGCGCCTACTTTGCAGCCGTCTTCCAAATAGTCGTAGCGGTTGGAACCATAGCCGTCTTCTTCCTCGCAGGTGAGATGCTCACGCCGAGGAGGAGAACTAGGAAGGGAGGAGTCCGCAAAATCCTGGGGTTCGTGGCTGCCGTGCTCCTCTCCATACCGGCGCTCATCTCCGAGTTCGAGGTTGGCACTTTGATGAAGCCTCAGGGTTTATCCTTCCAGAGGGCCCTATGGGAGTTCAGAGCTCTAGATGTTGTGGCCCAGGGGGTCGTCGTCCTAACTCTAGCCCTCGGGGTCGTCATGGTTCTCAGGGAGAGGAGGCGTGTAGAGAGGGGGAGGGCTGGTTAGGTTGGAGTATATCGTTCTCTCTGCAACCCTGCT
>QMYL01000190.1 GCA_003662645.1 Candidatus Bathyarchaeota archaeon | reverse complement strand
CACCCATCGACCCCCAACGTCCACGCCGAACTTATACTCAACGGTCATGGATGATATCCCAGATACGTTCCCCATTATTGCCTCAATCACCGACTCCGCTGAACCGGAGGCCCCCCTCGACAAGGACACGCTCACATCAGCCCCAACGGTAAACCTAACGTGGCGTATCAGGAAGTCCCTCTCACTCGCGTAGGAGCCGACGACCTGGAAGCTGTAGCCAATGATCATGGCGACCAAGAAGGCTACAGACGCTGTTCTGGCCGGGTTCCTCCTAACCTGTTTGGTGGCGAGAACCCCAAGGTCGCCGGTGAACTTGGCAACCTTGGTTATGAACTCCTGAAACTTCAGTGATCCTAGGATCAGTATCTTCGTTACCCCCCAGAGGAAGAGGAAGGGACCTATATAATTCAAGACGAAGTTGTCGAAGATTATCCAGACGGATAGGATTATCAACAGGAGGACGTTCGTGGTGGGAGGCGGCCTCATTAATATGGTGAAGGTGTTAACCCCGAGAAGCCAGACAGCCAACTTGTAGGCTCCGAGCAGGAAGGCAACCCAGGGCCAACGTCTCCTGTAGGGCTTAACCTCCTCGACGTAGCGGTACTCCTGCAGAGCCTCGACTACATCGAGCTTGGAGGCCCTCCTAGCCGGTTGGAAGACCGATAGAAGGGCTAGGACCACGCTGAAACCGAAGGTCATGAGCGCCGTATCGCTCCCGACGATTGCGGTGAGGTCATAGGCTGGGGCTCCCCCGCCATAAACCTGGGTGAAGATGGGTGCGAGTAGTATCCCCAAGGCTATCCCGATCAATCCGCCAGCTGAACCTATCAATACGGCCTCCATGAGAAACATCATCAACAATTGACGCCTCGAGAAGCCCTTGCTGAGTAGTAGGCCTATCTCCCTCCTCCTGAGGTTGTAGGAGACATCTGAGACCGTTGTTCCCATATACCAGGCTATGAAGAAGACCGGGAGGGAGACCATGAGGAACACCATCCTCATACCTTGAAACTCCATCCTAACGCGGTATAGAGCCCAGTATAAGCTATTCCAAACATAGGATGAGGGATGAATTGTGCTGACTATATTCCTTATCTGCTCCTCGATTATCCTCAGCCTGTTTATCGTCCCGTCTATATCCCACGGGTTTATGAGGAGGCCCCTATCGATGAATATGAGGATTCCCGTCTCAAGGTTGGGGCTAACCCAAACCTCAACCCCCTTAGATGAATTGTAGAGTAGATTTATAACAGGGGCCAACGTCTTATTCCAGTCGACGATGAGTAGGTTCTCCTCGTGGAGTCGGCGCCCCCTCCGCTCATAAGGCATCTGGGTGCCCCCGGTGAGGATCTCATAGGTCCTCTCATCGAGTTCTATGGAGCCCTTAACCGTCAGCTTCACCGTTACCTTCTCTACGGACGGCGGATAGACATCCCTATAATACTTTACCGTAAAGTTGAACCTTATTTCGTCGCCAACCTTAATGTCTGAAGCGTTGGGTGAACCTGACCAGATGTAGCTCTCATTGGCCCCGAGGTTCAAGCCTTTGAGGATGTTGGAGCTATTCTGAACCCCAACCACCCGGAAGGTGAAGTTGACGTTCTTATCCTTATAGACTCTAATACTCGACGTGACCTCCATATGCTTTAACCCTTCAATCTCGGCCTCTGAGATGGTCCTCATTATGTCGGTCACGTTCTGGGTTGAGTATAGGGGGAAGCCGTATAGGTTGATGCGCATATCGACAAGAATGCGGTTGAGCTCCTTGTTCAGGGCTTGCCTAACCACCATGTCGGCTCCTGTATTTATCCCTGAGAAGAAGGCTGAGGCTAAGGTTACACCCAGAAGTAGGGCTATGAACATCCTCCACGATCTGATGGTGTGTTTGACCGTGAATGATATGCTCATAACCAGTCTTCCATGGGAGGATCTTAAAGGGCAACAAGTTATTAACAACCTTGGTTATTTAAATCTAATCTTTGGAACACCTCTCTGGGGTTGATACGCCGACCAAGCGGAATAGAAAGGTTTTTCACCATCATCTTGGAAGATGGAATTATTAAGGAAAATCCGAAGGTCTGCATGGTGTTCCGCGGTTGGTGGTGGCCGCGTAGGGGAGGAGGGAGATGCATTTGAGGAAGGGGAAGGGCAAGAGGAAGAAGGAGAAGGATGAGAAGGTTGAGATAGTCTACAGACCGGTGAAGCAAGTCGTCATCATGGACTACTTCCAATTCTCGATGGATACACTGACCCAGATGTTCGCGAGGATAATACACTCCGGGCTTCCGGTTATGGCTCAGTGGGCTGAGGGTGTCCTCTTCGTATACTTCCCACTGACACCCGACACGGACCACCTAGTGGAGAACTACATGAAGGGTAAGATCTTCTGGAGCTCGGTGAACTTCGCCCTCATGCCCAAGTACGCGCCATCGATAAAGGTTGCGGGCCTAGAGATACCGGTGATAGATGTATCGAAGCATCCGGTCCTATCAGAGGCTGCTAGGTGGCTCAAACAACGCGCTAGGAAGATGTGACCCCTTCAGGTTCTGTAGAGCCCCTTGTCTGGTGTAAGGTTTTCTGGCATTTCCAATGTTATTCAGGTTTGCATCTTCTCGTAAGTTTTATTATGGGGTTCGGTAGATATCGATATGTTCAACAGAGCATAAATGGTGTCCGGAATGACTTGGCGAGAATGCCGAAGAGTCCTACTAGCAATAGGTGTGATCTCAACGATAATCCTAGGAGGTTTCCTCTTGGATCTCACATCCAAGAGTAGGGTGGTCCTGAGGGTCTTCAACGCCGGAAGCCTAACTCTCCCCCTGGAGAGGGTGAAGGCGAGATTTGAGAGGGACTTCTCGATTTATAGACCGCCTGGAAGCCTAATCCCCCATAGGGTTGAGGTCAGCCTAGAACCAGCTGGAAGTGTAGCATGCATACGTAAGATAATCGATGTCGGTAGGAGGGCCGATGTCTTAGCGGTGGCCGACTATTCCCTGATAAAGAGCATGATGGTGCCAAACTATACAACGTGGTACCTGATGTTTGCGAGGAACAGGATGGTCATAGCCTACACAAACAACAGCAAATATGCGGATGAGATAAACGGGGACAACTGGTACCAGATTCTGAACAGGACGGGTGTTAGGTGGGGTTTCTCAAATCCAAACCTAGACCCGTGCGGATATCGAGCCTTAATGGTGATCCAGCT
>QMYL01000189.1 GCA_003662645.1 Candidatus Bathyarchaeota archaeon | reverse complement strand
GTCCATCCTCAGAGTGGACGAACCCTGAGGCTATCGTAGCCAAGACGTGGGAGCGGAGGACCCTCTCAACCCCGAGTTTGGACCATATCCTCTCAGGTTTCGCGAGGACGTAGCTGTCGAATAAGTAGTCCCTCTCGTCATCGGTCTTGGCGATCAACACGGCCTCCCCAATCTTGTCATACCTCGGCCTACCAGCCCTGCCAACCATCTGCTTATACTCCAGCACACTTATCGGGTAGTAGCCGTAACCCGGCTCATACCTCCTGTAGTCGCTTATTATAACCATTCTGGCTGGGAGGTTGACCCCGAAGGCGAGGGTTGGGGTTGCGGAGAGAACCTTTATCTTTCCCTCCCTAAAGGCGGACTCGATTATCCTCCTATGTCCCGGGGACAAGCCAGCATGGTGGAAGGCCACCCCATGCTTAACCAGATCGCTCAGCAACTCACTTATCCTAGTCCTCTCACCGGTATTCAGTATGGATTCGGCAACCCTCTCAAGGGAGCGCTTAACAGCCCTAGATAAGAGCTTATTCACCTCAACCGCGGCCTTCTTGGCTAAGCTTACAGCCCTCTTCCTCGTCGATGCGAATATCAGAGCTTGACCGCCATGCTCAACTGTGTGGAGGGCTAGGTTTATCGCAGGATTCTTAACCTTGACCCCTATCGTGATGGCCCCGCCGTCCTTGAATTGGATCTCATCACCCAACAGAACGCCTTCCCTTAGGGTGACCGGTCTCCACTCGGTCGTTACCGGTATAGCCTTGAGCCACTCAGCAACCTCATCTGAGTTTCGTATGGTTGCGCTTAGAGCTAGGACTTGCAGGTTTGGGTTTACCTGTCTGAGCCTTGCCAGTACAACCTCAAGTGTTGGCCCCCTATCTGCGTCGTTTATTAAGTGCACCTCATCGGCCACGACTAGGGATACGTTGTCTATCCAGGGAGTCCTATGCCTCAGTAATGAATCGCACTTCTCGTTCGTCAGGACTATTATATCGTGCCTCCTCAACCAAGGGTCGCTGCTATCGAAGTCTCCCGTGCTTATCCCAACGCTTATCCTCCTCCCGCCCCTCTTCCTCAATTTAGCGTACTTCTTGAACTCCTGGAACTTCTCGCTCGCTAGGGCTCTCAACGGTGTTAGGTAGAGAACCTTCCCATCCTCCTCTAGTATGTGCTTAACTGCGCAAAGCTCGGCTATTAGGGTCTTACCAGATGCCGTAGGGCTAGCTAGAACCAGGTTCTTCCCATCTAAGGCTCCGGCGTAGATCGCTTCCTCCTGTGGGGGGTATAGCTCTTTTATCCCGGATTCGATTATAACCCTCTTCGCATCTTCAGGTATATCTAAATCGTCAACCCTCAAGTTCTGCCCCTTTCTTACAAATTCTTCACGAGAATCAGGTCTTCTTTAAGTAGCCCCTCCTAGGCTCGTATATGGTTCCCTCCCTCAGCAACTGCCCAATTAGCCTCTCAGCCTCCCCCGTCGGGATGTCGAACTCCCTCCCTAACCTCTCGATGAGCTCCGACCTCTTAACGAGGCCGGTCTCCTTCTCCATACTCAACAAGAGACCTAGAACCGCCTGCAGCTTGTCCCGCAGGCTCTTCGGCTTCCCTGTCATTATGATGTCTATATCGAACTTCTGTGAGGATACGTCTATCCCAACCTCCTCCAGCGACCTCCTCATTATGGATATCGCAGCCTCAGCGTCCTCCGGCAGGATCTCCCTCCTTAAGGCAGCGCGGGCTCTAGCCTCAGCTATCCTAACCAGCGACTCCAGTTGGCGAGCCGTTATGGCTATTGGTGAACCCTCAGTCTCGCTCGCTGAACGCATAGCCAGGTAGAAATCCTTTAGGCGTTCTAGGGCTTCCGGGGTTAGGGTCGGCGTTATTCCTCTGGCGTAGTTTATATATTTACGGAGGAGATCTGGCGGTATCGGAGGCTCAACGGGTGGAGCGCCCTTCATGTGTAGGCTGAGTATGTGCTCAGTCATCTTTGCATCCCGTTCCTTCTCCGGTATATCCCTCAAGACGAATATCAGGTCGAACCTTGAGAGTATCGTGACTGGGAGAGATATGTTCTCCGTTACAGTCCTGTAGGGATCGTATCTCCCGAGAGCTGGGTTGGCTGCGGCTAGTATAGCCGTTCTAGCGTTAAGTGTGGCTACAATTCCACCCTTGGCTACGGATACTGTGTGTTGCTCCATCGCCTCATGAATGGCCACCCTATCCTCCGGCCTCATCTTATCTATCTCATCTATGCAGGCGACGCCCTTATCAGCCAGGACGAGTGCGCCGGCCTCTAGGCTCATAACCCCCGTCTTGGTTGGGAGAACCGCGGCGGTCAACCCGGCTGCGGTTGTTCCTCTACCGCTGGTGTATAGGCCTCGTGGGGCCACCCTCTGGACGTACCTTAACAGTTGAGACTTCGCCGTGCCCGGGTCCCCTATCAGCAGGACGTTGAGTTCCCCACGGATTGTTATATCCGGTAGGGTCTTTGGTACACCCCCGAAGAGTAGGTACATTATCGCCTCCTTGATGTGTTCGTAGCCGTATATCGAGGGCGCTATGGAGTTTATTATCTTCCTATGTATCCACGGGTCCTTCGATAGCTTGATTATCTCCTCCTCCTCTTCTGGGGTTATCTGAAGCCTCTCAGCCTCCCTACCGGCTGAATCTATGAAGTTCGCCTCAACATATAGGTTGAAGGCCCTCAATTTGCCAGCCCTAGGAACGGAGGAGGGTTCAGCCCTAACTATCCCAACAACGTAGACTCTATCCCCAGGCCTAGCCACATCGACCATATCCTTACCGATTATCCTGATATCCAGTGAGCGTGGGGTCTGGCCTGGAGGGAGGTCCTCGGGGTATTCCTGTATCCTTATCTCCTGCGAATCTATGAACTCGGATTCCTCCTGGACGAACTCGAAGGGCCCGGTTCTGCCGCAGTTGGGATTAGAACACTTTATTGGTGCGGTTAGGAAGGGCCCGGTTTGATCGACGTAGTGCATCTGTTGGCATCTCTTACATCTGAAGGCCGCCCTTGTGACCAAAGGCCTCACGATGGTGGCCCTGGTTATTATCCCCTTGAGCATCACCATCTTGCCGATGTGCTCTGAGCCTAAACTGCGTATTGGGGTTAGGGTTGGTAGCCCCCTAAACCTCACGGTTACACCTACATCCTCGATCTCCTTAGCGTATTCTGGGTCTTCTATACGGAGCTGTT
>QMYL01000188.1 GCA_003662645.1 Candidatus Bathyarchaeota archaeon | reverse complement strand
CCCCGAGTTTCTGGCTGGTGGCTTTGTGCAGACCACATTCTCTCCGGATTTGCACGCTGGTGTCGTTGCTTCTTTATGGAGGAAGTTTGGTGAGGCTATTACGACCAGGTCGACCTCTGGTCTCTCAACGACCTTGGTCATATCAGTCGCCCATTCCGGTATCTTCCACCTCTCGGCGAAGGCCCTAGCATGCTCCTCAGTCCTTGAGTAGACTATGACAACCTCCTAGTTTGGGACACCCCTTCAATCCGTTCATCTAGAAGTTGGCTACGAAGCCTAAACCTAGGAGCCCCAACCTTACCAAGTCTCGACCTTCCTATCCCTGTGGGTTAGGTTCATTCCAGCATCTTCTTCAGGTTGTTTAGGCAGCGTTTGGCGCACTCTAGCGGCGGATATGCATAGCTCTCCTGTTCGATTATGTACCACTCCGTCCCGCCTATGGTCTCGCACAGCGAGAGGAACTCTCTCCATTTCATCTCGCCCTCGCCTATCAGTGCCTTCTCATTCGTCGATGAGAACTCCTTCAGGTGTACCGTTACGGCCCGGCCTGGGTAGCGCCTCATAACCTCCAGTATGTCGTCTGCACTTGCTCCTCCACGCATCGCGTTCCCGGTGTCTATCTGCATTATGACCTCTGGAACTGTAGCCTTGAAGAATATATCCCACGGTAGCTCGCCGTCTATAGGTTGGAACTCAATCATGTGGTTGTGGTATCCAACCCTCATACCCTCAGGCTTCAACCTCTCAGCTATCCCATTCATCAACTTGGCGGTCTTGAGCCACGCATCCCTGGAGTTCCTCATATTCTCCGGTAGGCTTGGAACTATCAGGAACTTGTTTCCCAATGTGCGGTTGAACTCTATCGTCCGCTCCAGCTCCTCGCCGATCAAGGTATTTATCGGGATGTGGGTTCCGGCGACCCTCAAGCCGAGGTCTTCGAGTAGATCCCTCAGCTCCCCCGCGCTCCTACCGTGGTAACCTGCAAACTCGACGCCGTCATAACCCATATCAGCTATAGCCCTTAAAGTTCCCTCGAGGTCGCGGGCGCAATCCTTACGTACAGAATAAAGCTGCAACGCGATAGGTATTCCCATAATACTTATCCTCCATCAATTCCTAACCATTTGAGGGTAACTTACGTTAAAAGCTTTGTGGGTTTAGTTCTTCCGTCTACGCTATGCCAGTATCTCCTTTGTCACGATCTCCGCTATCCTTTCACCCGACCTTCCATCCCCGTATGGTGAGAACCTTGGGAGATCAATCTCGCGGTTTAGGGTCTCCTCTATCCCCCTCAGTATCGACTCCTTCTCAACCCCAACAACCCTCGCGAAGCCAGCCTCTACAGCCTCCGGCCTCTCTGTGGATATCCTCAGCACTAGGACGAACTTCCTTATCGACGGCGCGGTTGCCTCCTCCTGTATCCCCCCTGAGTCGGTTAATATAAGCCTGCAGTTCTTCATCAGGAGGAGGAAGTCGAAGTATCCGACTGGTGGGATGAGCTTGACGTTCCCCGACTTGGATAGGCGTCTCCATAACCCATACTTACGAAGCCTCTTCACGGTTCTCGGGTGTATTGGGAAGATTATACGCATCGGGGCCTCGATGAAGGCCTCTATAATCTCCTTTAGGGTCTTTGGGTCGTCGACGTTCTCGGCTCTATGGAGCGTTGCGAGCATGTACTCCTCTGGGCCTACATCCTCCATGATCTTGGATATACTCTCCGCTATTGGGAGGTTCTGGATGCAGGCATCGATTACGGTGTTTCCGGTTACGTAGATCCTTCCCCAGACACTCTCCCTCTCCAGGTTTCTCTTGGCGACCTCTGTTGGGGCGAAGAGGTAACTTGATAGGTGGTCGACTAGGCGTCTGTTATGTTCCTCGGGCATCCTTAAGTCGTAGCTTCTGAGTCCAGCCTCGACATGTCCGACTGGCACGTTCCTTTTGTTGGCGGCTATAGCCGCCCCTAGAACCGAGTTTGTGTCGCCTTCGACGAGTAACAGCCTGGGCTTCTCGGCCTTTATTATCCTCTCGAACCCTATTATTATCCTCCCGGTCTGTCTACCGGGATCTCTCTCCCTAACCCTCAGGTTGTAGTCCGGCTTTGGAAGTCCAAGCTCCTCTATGAATTGGAGGGATAGGTTGTAGTTGTAGTGTTGACCGCTGTGTGCAAAGGTGAAGGGGTATCCCCTACGCTCTAGGGCCCTCATGATCGGGGCCATCTTTATGATCTCAGGCCTCGTCCCGACGGCTATTATCAGATCCCCCAAGCTCTGAGGCACCACCGTCAACCACATATCTATCGCGGATGTTATATAAAAAAGGAGGGAATGAAGGTGCTTTATTGTATGCATATACCATTCTAAACCCAATATTATGGATTTGTCTGAATATTTCATAGGAAATTCTTATAAAAAACTTAGCGTTATGGCGGGCTGGTGTAGTGGCTGCCATGCTCTACCAGAGCGGCGATGTTAAGAGGGGTGAGACCGAAAAGACTGTCTCGAACGCCTTGAGGTTGGCCCTCATCTCGATCTCGGCAGCCTTATATGCAGCCGCCATAACAGTCACATCCTTCATACCGACGCCTTGGGGCGTTGGAAACTTCAGGCCGGGTGTCCTGATACCAGCCTTCTTCGCTGTGGTTTATGGACCCTTCATAGGTGGGGTTGGGGCTGCGATAGGGTGCTTCATAGGGGACTTAGCCCTGTACGCCTTCGGCTTGACGAACCCATTATTGAGCCTAGTAGCCGGGGTGCCGGCGAACTTCGCAGGCTTCTACATACTGGGCTGGTTGACATCTAAGTATCCATCCTGGAAGGCCTTCATCATAAATAGCTTCTTGGCTGTTACTCTGGGGAACTTTATAGCGGCTGTTGGTGTTGTCGGCTTCTTCTCGACGATCGTGCCGGCTTGGGCTCCATGGCCGGTGGAGCTTAAGTTGGCGACGGTCCTTGGCTTCACCTTCTTCTGGGATGTGACCATGATACCCTTCGTCATACCCTTGATGCCCCCATTGATGAGGGCTATAAAGCCCATAGTTACATCCAGCGGTGGAGGCGTCGTTATCTCGGAGCTCGAGTGGGGTAGACCCACGGATGTTATGAAGTCGGCGGCCGTGGTCGGCGTAATCCTCCTAGCGGTCTATGGGGTTGTTACGTATACGCCTTGGGGGGACCAGATCTTCCTAACAGCCCTATATAAGGAGACCGCCTATTGGGTT
>QMYL01000187.1 GCA_003662645.1 Candidatus Bathyarchaeota archaeon | reverse complement strand
CTCCGTATATTGGAGTATAGCGTCCTGGTCATTTCCGCTCTTCAACCTGAAGCATACAACCGAGTTGCACTGGGATATGCAGCTCTTCAGGACGTAGGCCGGCCTCTGGGTCATTATTATGAGTCCCACGTTATATCCTCCAGCTTGGCTTATGGTCTCAACCATGGCCCTTTTAACCTCAGCCTGCACGGTTGATTCCGTCTCGGTTATCCCCATACCCTTCTCTGGGGCGAAGTATTGGGCCTCCTCTATCGCTATTATGCAGGCGAAGTCCCCTATATCCTTCCTAGTCATCGCGTATTCACGGACCGTGTTGAGTATGTGGCGGGCGGTCCTAAGCTGGTTCTCCAAGTCTGCATCCACAGAGAAGTCGATTATGAGGGCGAAGTTCCTCTTTATCTCCTCTATTACATCGAGTGGGTTCGCCTGTTGATCTATGAACTCACCCTTATGCTCCAAGAACCACCTTATGCTCTCGAGAGCCCTGGCTTGGCTGTCGGTCTGCTTGTATATTACCCCCCTGCTCAGTATGTCCTCAACCCTCTCCAGTATGTTATCGCGGGTTACCTCCGCCCCCTCGTTCAGTAGAGACCTTACAGCCTCGGTTACAACGTTCTTCTCCTTACCCTTCAACTCCAACTTAGAGACTATGGTCCTTGGATCCGTTATACCTGGGGTGAACTTGTTATAGGGGAGGACTCTCGCCCCATACCTTATCAGGCCTCCGTACTCACCCCTCCTGTCGAAGATGACGAAGTGGGGCCTCGGCCTCAGCCTAGAGGCCTTCGCTACCAAGTTTATGACGAAGCTAGACTTCCCGGATCTAGTCATCCCGGCCACGAACATGTGGCCCTTAGCCACGGCGTTCAGGTCTATGTATACGGGGATCTTTGTACCCCTGACCTTACCTACCTCGAGCATCAGCGACTCGGCCGCCGTCTTCTCCGGTATGAAGAACTCCCGGAGTGCCTCCTCGCTCGGTTCGTAGACGTAGTCCCATGGGGATGGGGCTACCTCCATCATCCTCCACTTGCGTTTCTCGTCGTAGTAGCCCAGTATCTCGGCGAAGGCTATCGTGTATTCGAGCCTCTTCCCGTAGTCGGCCCTCCTCCCCTTCTTCCCAGCTAGGGGCCCAGTCCTCCCCATCAACATCTCGGGGTTGTAGGGTTGTATCCTGAAGGTCCTGACTAGGACGTATACGTCCGGGTTTATCGGGTGCCTTATGAAGTAGAAGTTGTTGACCCTAACCCTCTCGTTCTCCATCACCACGAAGGTTAGGAAGTCGTGGGTGCACCCTGAGAGGGCGTATCCTATGGGCTTTATCCGCTCCTCCGATCCAGACATCCTATGCTCCTCCCTCCTCAACCGCCGAGGATATGTACCCCTCATCCCTTATGGTCCAGGGTTCCCCGTGTTGTAGTATTAGGAGGTTCAGGTCTTCAGGTTGCATCTCGCCCTTATTGACCAGGTCTAGGGCCTTCGAGTATAGCATTAGCGTCCTTATATTTGAGATGTTCGTTGTCACCTTCGTTAGGCGGTCCGCCTCGTTTATAGAGAAGGGTATCCCCTCCTCTTCCTCAGATGTTGTGAATAGTATGGTTCCGGCCTCCTCCAACCTGTCGAGGGAGTACTTGGAGAACTCAAGCCTGAAGGGTGTTGTCAAGCCGGTCCTTATGTATGAGGAGTAGAAGGTCATAAGCTCCTCCGTCTCATGCTTCGGTATACCGAGTTCCACCGCCTTCCTCTTGTAGGTCTCGATTAGGCCTCCCCTCATCTCCACCGGGTCTGTGTACTCTCCAAGGCGTAGGATCAGGTCTAGGAGGGCTGTATCTCTCATATTCTTCATGCCGAACTTATCTTTGCATAGGAAGACCGAGCGAGCCCTCTTCACGAAGCCTATTAGGGGTATGTCCATCTCGTGGCAGATGTAGATGAGGCTAACCATCTTCCCTATAGTCTCCTCAAAGTCCCTCTTGTATCCGGCCGTTGAGCTTCTCGTCGGGGTCATCCAGAAGCTTAGGATTATCGGGCCGTCGAAGAAGACGAATTTAGGCTTCCACCTCTGGATCGCCTCTATTGTAGCCTCAGCCTGTATCTTCCACGCCAGGAGGGCCTCCCTATCCCCAGCTTTGAACTCGTCCGACCAGATGGTTGGTTCACCAGCCCTGAAGACGGGTTCGTGTGGTATGCTCCACCCCTCAGCCGTTAGGGCTACGGAGGCGTATAGGGGTATGAACGCCGACCTTAGGTCTACGCCGTTATTTCCCGCGTCTGAGGCTACAACCCTAGCCTCGGCTATCTTCTCATCCCTCTCAAGCCTCCTTATCTCTATCTTCCCCCTAACCTTCTTGATCAGTTCCCTCCTCCTCTGGTTGTACCTCTTCATGTGTTCGATTATCTTGTCCGTTCCGACATCTATGAGCCTCTGGTATAGGTCTGGGTGTAGAGTCTCAGGTTCCGGTCCCCTGAATAGTGAGAAGTACTGCTCCCTGAAGGGTCTAGGTATCCTCTCGAGTATCCTTTCATTCCTCTCCCTGCTCAATCCTTACACCGGCTTCCATTTGGTGGACAATAATAGAATCCACGGTCTAGGTTATAAGTGAACCGTGGCTTCCAAGGGCTTCGGTTTGGGTGTTTAACCCCATTCTAGGTCTTCATCTAGGGGGAAAATTGGCCTCTTTAGGTTCTTGTAGTTCAGCCTCTTCATAACCAAGTTTGTGAAGCCGGGTGTTAGGGCTATGATCGACTTGGCCGCTATCCTCTTCAGTTCGGCCGTTAGTAGCCCGAGTTTTACGGCGACTACCCCTCTCTCCTCAGGGTTTATCCCAAATCTTTTGAAGTCTTCGGGTGTTGTGAAGGCCGTCCTCTTTTCTGTTAGTATTATGTCAACCCCGTCGGCTCTGAATACTGCTCCCTCATCGGTTATTCTAATCACCCTACCCTTGACATCGAGTGGGTATCCGTTAACCTCGTCGAGTTTCCCACCTATCTCCAGCCTCAATTCAGCTCCAACACCGGCCTCCCTACAAATCCCCACGGCTTCCTCATCGATTATGCAGCCTACAACCGCATCCTCAACGCTGGCTGATATGAGTTCCTCGACGATTATTGGTATGTCCCCTCCGGCCCCGGCTGTTATGTTGTCTCCAGAGTCGGATATGAAGGTCGGCCTTTCACGGGAGGCTTTGGCCATCCTCACGGCTTCATCGGGTGGGTAGGCT
>QMYL01000186.1 GCA_003662645.1 Candidatus Bathyarchaeota archaeon | reverse complement strand
TGGGTTAGATCCATACTCCACGCATACTTGAGGAGGGAGAATATACTAATTCCCAGACCTGAGGAGTTGATGCGTGGCGAGGTTGAACGTAGGATACAGGGAGCCCTCACCATGCCGCCCAAGAGCGGCGTATACTTCAACACGGTTGTGGTTGACTTCGAGAGCCTATACCCCAGCGTGATAGACGCCTACAACCTATCCTACGAGACTATCGACTGTGGACACCCCGAGTGTGTAGATAACAGGGTTCCAGGATTGGGCCATCATGTCTGTAGGCTGAGGAGGGGCATATACTCCATACTGATCGGAGCTCTCAAGGACCTACGCATAAGATGGTTCAAGCCCCTATCTAGGGACGAGTCGATATCGCCTGAGGAGAGAAGGCTCGCCGAGGCCACGGCTAAACTCCTGAAGTTGATACTCGTCTCCTCCTATGGGGTGACTATTAGGATTAGGGGCCTTGCGAACCCATCCCTAGCCGAGTCCATAACAGCCTACGGGAGATACGCCCTGAAGGAGGCTTGGAACATGGCGATAAACTCGGGTTTGAAGCCGATCTATGGGGATACTGATTCCCTCTTCCTAGACAACCCGGATGAGGATGCCCTTAACAAGTTGATAAGGGATGTGAAGAGGAGGCTCCGACTAGACCTGGCTATAGATAAGAGGTACACACTATGCGTCCTCCCAAGGGCGATGAAGTCATATTTTGGGATAAAACCGGATGGGACGCCGGATATAAAGGGTGTGACAGCGATAAAGTCGAACTCGCCACCGATAATCCAAGAGGTCTTCAGGAGGTGCGTGAGGGAGCTTGTAGGTGTGAGGGATAGGGTAAGCTTCGAGCTGGCGAAGGGGAGGATGCAGGAGATATTCACGGAGGCAGTTAGGGATCTGAAGAGTGGGAGGGTTCCATTAGAGGAGCTTGAGTACACAGTTAAGCTACGCTTCGACCCAACGGAGAGGGCTATGGGCGACGAGGTCCTCCACCAACCATACCAGTGTGCGGTACAGCTCCTAGATAGGGGTGTTAGGGTTGGTAAGGGCTCAACGGTCTCCTTCGTGAAGGTTAAACCCTTCACCTATAGGGGTAGGACATTCACGGTGAAGCCGACGAGCTTGGTCAGGGGGATGCACGAGGTGAACGTGGACGATTACATAAGGAGCATGAGATCGTCCCTAAACCAGGTCTTTAGGCGATTAGGGGTTGAGTTCACGGAGAAGCCGGAGAAGGCCGTTGAGAGGTCGCTCATAGACTTCATCTAGTGTTGGAGTGATCAGCTTTTTAGGTCGCTCTAACCTTAAAGGGTGTAGGGATCGTCCTCCTAAATCGTGGTGTAGGGGCTTGTCAGTTCATGTCCATAAGAGGGCTATAAGGGCTCTAGGCGTATCTGAGAGCTTCAGGAAGGGCTTTAATGAACGTTCGGTTCTAGCCGGCGTCGTGATGAGGGCCGATATGATCATCGACGGCTTCGCTGTTACATCGGTTACGGTTGGGGGTATGGATGCAACAGACCGGGTAATAGAGCTCTACAAGAGCCTAAGGAGGAGCGACATAAACTTAATACTCCTGAATGGATGTGTCATAAGCTGGTATAACGTGATAGACCTTAACAAGGTCTATGAGGAGACGGGAACCCCACTAATCTGCGTAACCTATGAGGAGTCTGAGGGTCTCGAGAAGTACTTCATGGAGCTATTCCCGGATGATTGGAGGTTGAGGATCTCAATCTACCACAAGAACGGTGGTAGAACTCTCCTAAAATTGAAGACCGGACATGAGGTGTATGCCCGCTTCTTGGGAATAGAGGAGAGGGATGCAAAGCTTATACTGGACAAGTTCACGAGGGAGGGCGCCATACCCGAACCCTTGAGGGTAGCCCGCCTCCTAGCTAGAACCCTCATGAGGAGTCAGCTTAACCAGGGTGGGGGCTAAAAGGAAAAGTGAGGTCTCATTCTATATTGAACAGCTCCCCCACCGGGATCTTTAGGATCTCCCTAGCTACCCGTTCACACTCCTCCATCGGCACCCCTTTAATTCTCTCCAGTACGTCAGCTCTCAAGGTGAGCTTCAAACTCCTATCACTCTTCGAGAATGTGACCGTTAGGATACCCTCACCATTCTCCAACTTGATGTTTCCCTTCCCCATCGTGCAGCCAGTTGTGAACTGGACGCCGTCTATGAAGCATGTGTAGGGGGTCCTAGGCTCGGTTTTGATGACGGCCTTACTCTTGAAGTAGTCCTTCCCTAGGACCTTGTTGGCAAGCAGACCAGCCTTCAAACCCAGAACCATGAAGGGTCCCAGATGCCCATGGAACCTTACAGCGTCTTCTACTAGTTTCTCTGGGACCGTTACGTCTAACTCGGCTTCTTCCATTCCCTATATCCTCCTCCTGTAGAGGAGTATGGCCTCAACAACCGTCGTAACCAGGAAGATTACAGTTGTAGCAGCTAGGATCTTCACGTATAGGTTAGCCGCTTTTAGGGATTCATTCAGCTCCCTTATCTCGCCCTGTATCAGCTGGTACCTCTTCACGGCGTCGAAGAGCTGCTTCGCGTTATACTTTATCATCTTGGCGTAGGTCTCCGTACCCGGGATTGCTCCTGGAAAATTCGTCAAGATTACGTGTTGGGCCCCTATATCTGCGGCCAATTTTGCTCCTAGGCTGTATCCGCTCGGTAGGTTATCTATCACTAGGGCTACACCCTCCTTCTCGGCTGTATTCGTTAGGGTCATCACATCGCTTAGACTCATCCTCTCCGGTGGTAAGTATGTTGCGACGATCTGGAAGCCCATCCACTCGACGAAGCCCTTCTGCCACAACATGCAGACCACCTTGACATCGCTCACACCCAACCTCGTCGCGTTATTCATTATCTCCTGGGCTGTGGCGTTTATCTCCTCACAGACCATCCGGGCGTTATCCTCGAAGATGTCTGAGTATTCCGGTAGGACGTTGCTTAGGGCATCCCTCACCCTCCTGACGTACGTCAAAGCTGCGGTGTAGGGGTGCCATGGACCGCCGATCTTGACCTTTGTGACGTTAACGTTGCCAGAAGTCTTGATCAGGTTATCCAACCAAGGTTCAAACCCTGAGTATAGGATCAACGAAGCCCTGCTGACGGCGTATACGTCGCTTGGGGTTATGTCGTAGTGGGCTGGGCATACACCCGGTGGAACTATGGATATCACGGTCACACGCTCCCCCCCAACTTGCTCAACGAAGGATGAAAGTATCGTGGTTGT
>QMYL01000185.1 GCA_003662645.1 Candidatus Bathyarchaeota archaeon | reverse complement strand
TAATAGCCGCTGGATCAATTGGAATCCTAATCTTGAGAGGGAAGAGACTCCCCCAGAGCCTCTGCTAGGCTTCCAGCCTCAAGTGATAGTTGAAGGCTTACATCCTTCATCTCGTAACCCTCCCCGCACCGCTTTTATTAGACCTTGGTTACACCTGAAGATTTGATCATTTTCTTTCTATCAAGCTTAAATCTGAGAGGATGGAACCATAACCCTGAGTAAGGGACAGACATTATCCGTCGAGGGATACGCCTTTGATACACCATCAGAAGGCGTGATCGAGTGTACGGAGAGAAGGGTTGTTTGGAGGAGCAGGACGGCTGGAGATGAGGATGGTATCATATTAACATCAAAGCCCCAGCGGATGCCTATATAAGTTTCAAGACCGAGCCGTGTAGCTTCAAGGTATCCCTAGGTGATATTAATGTGAAACCTATAACCTTCAAGGCTGGGGGTTAGGTCAAGAGGTATCCATAAGGAGGCTTCCGGACGCTGAACCTCCAAGGGAGGTTCGGTTCTCCTGGGTTGATGAGGAACCGCCAAAGGGGGAGGCGGCATATTACATCAAAGTCACCCAGGTGGATGGCTCTGTGGCTTTCTCCTCACCCTTTTACGTTAAGGCGATGTAAACCTCTCTCCATGGACAAGTATTTATTTTAGTAGTTTCTAATTTGTGTAGTTTGGTGTGATGTGGAGGGGTTAGTGTATGGGTGATAGGACTATATTGGCTGCGCAGGTTGGCTATGGGATGTTCGGTGGGGATGTTGTGGCTGGGACCACCTGGGATTTGCAGAGGAATAGTATATCGCCTTACTTGGATAGGATTGGGCTCGATGATTACTGTGAGAAGTATCAGGGGACCTCCTTCAGGTTGGTTGCTATAGGGACTCATACGGAAAGGTCGGCTTTGAGGGCTCAGAGGATCAATGAGGAGCAGACTGGTTATAAGCCTGCGGCCTATTATGGGGATACTCCATGGGTTGATATAATTGAGGACTTCCCTGACTTGGATTTGTTGATTGTGGCTACTCCGGACCACTTGCATACCCCGCCGATACTTGAGGCGTTGGAGCATGGGATCCACGTCGTCACTGAGAAGCCTATGTGCTTGGATATTAGGGAGGCTGATCGGATAATAGAGCTCTCTGAGTCTAAGGGTTTGATCGTTGGGGTTGATATGCATAAGAGGTTCGACCCCGACCACCTTGAGATATTCAACAATATAGCCAAGAGGCTGGGTTCTCCGATCTATGGTAGAGGCGTACTTGAGGAGCCGCTTGAGGTCTCGACGAAGATATTCAAGTGGGCTGAGAAGAGCGACCCGAATTCCTACGTTGGGATACACTGGATCGACCTCTTCATGTATTACCTGAACTTGAAGCCTATAGGGTTGTACGCCATAGCTCAGAAGAAGAGGTTGAAGGAGGACTTCGGGAAGGATGCCTACGACGCCGTCCAGGTGATCGTGACGTATAAGGATGGCACAACTGTCATGTTCGATACGAACTGGATAACCCCGAGGGACTTTGAGGGTCCTGTGAACCAGGAGAGTCAGCTGCTCGGTAAGTTTGGGAAGGTTGAGTCTGACTCTCAGTATAGGGGGCTCCGCTACTGGATTGAGGGTGAGGGCTCTAGGACTGTGAATAGCCACTTCTTCAGGAGGGTTAGGAGGCCTGATGGGAGCTACGTCCATATAGGTTACGGGAAGGACAGCCTAATCTGTTGTATAGAGAAGGTTTACAGGGTAAAGTTCCTGAACGCTACGGCTAAGGAGTTGGAGGGTACATACCCGGATGCTAAGTCTCAGAGGTTGACGACTGCTGTAGTCTATGCGGCTAGGGAGGTTATGAGGCGGAACTACGAGTTGATGTCTGAGGGTTTGAGTCCGGTCGCCACGGCGAGCTTCAGTGAGAAGGGTATAATACTCCACGACCCGATACATAAGGAAGATATCGTCCTGTATGATAAACCGATATAAAGGGGTTTGGCTGATATAGACGGTGTCATGCGAGAGATGAGATGGCATGAGTAGGAAGTATAGCCTTGAACCTGTGAGGGTCTCCAGGATAGAGACGAAGTATAGGAGGATAGTGACCCCGACGCTTCCATCGCCGAGGACTATAAAGCTCATCCAGGAGCTGGAGAGGCGTGAGCCTAGGTCGATGTTCGGGCAGGTTCCGATAGGGATTAAGAGGACCTATGGGATAAACGTTGAGGACCTGGATGGGAACATCTTCTTGGATGGGACTAGCGGGGTCTTGGTTACGAATATTGGGCATACCCATCGGGCTGTGACTGAGGCCGTCAAGAGGCAGCTGGAGGAGTTCCACTTTGTTTACTGTTTCCCCTATGAGAAGAGGCTTCAGCTAGTTAAGAAGCTCGTCGAGATAACGCCTGAGAACCTTGACTGCGTCTTCCTCTTGACGACTGGTTCCGAGACTGTTGAGGCGGCGATAAAGAACGCTAGGAGGTATGGTATAGAGACAGCTGGGCCTGAGAAGAGGGTTATAATCTCCTTCAAGAACTCCTTCCATGGGAGGACTATGGGCGCCCAGATGGCCGGCGGAATCGAACCCCTAAAGAGCTGGATTGGGTATCAGGATCCAGGGTTGATCCAGGTTGAGTTTCCGAACTGCTACCACTGTTGGAAGGGGAGGGATGGTTACTCTAACTGCGTCGATGACTGCGTTGACCTTGTTAGGGCTAAGTTTGAGGAGTTGGAGGGTAGGGTTGTCGGGGTTCTGAGTGAGACCTATCAGGGCAGGGGTGCGATCTTCCCCCCCGACGGGTATTATCAGAAGATAGCTGAGATATGTAGGGAGAACGACGCCCTCCTCATACTTGATGAGGTCCAGGCTGGGTTCGGTAGGACCGGGAAGCTCTTCGCCTTCGAGCATTACAATGTCGCTCCGAACCTCCTCTGCGTCGGGAAGGGCATCACGAGCAGCCTGCCGCTCTCCGCTTTGATTGGTGAGAGCCGTGTCATGAACTACTTCGAGCCTGGAAGCATGACCAGCACCCATGGAGCCAACGCGGTCTGTGTTGCTGCCGCCCTCGCCAGCATAAATGAGCTGTTGAGGGATGATATGTGGATAGTTAGGAACGCGGCTGAGACCGGTAGGGTTCTCGGTGATAGGCTGATGAAGTTGAAGGAGAAGTATGAGGAGGTTGGTAACGTTACGGGTAAGGGTATGGTCTACGGAATTGAGATGGTTAAGGATAGAGAGACTAAGGAGCCGCATGCTGATCT
>QMYL01000184.1 GCA_003662645.1 Candidatus Bathyarchaeota archaeon | reverse complement strand
TTCAGGGCGATGAGGTTCCCCTCAACCTCGCATGGAACCCCCAGAGCTTTGAGGATGTAGACTGAGACCTCGGCGACCATGTTATAGTAGATTTCACCCATGAAGCGGATGAACACTATGTAGGTCAGAATCATCGAGATGACCATAACCATCAGATATTTCACTACACCGCTCTTCAGAACCCTCCTAAAGGCCTCTAAGAGTGATCTAACCCATCTCATCCCCCTCAGCCTCCCTAGTTTGTAGGCAGCCGTAAACCCTAAGAGGCATGTAAATACGCATTCAGCCAGCCCTATGTCTGGGATGCCGCCCTCTATGGTGTACCACCCCTCATCCGGGGCTCTATCCAGACCCTTGTTTAACTTGGCTATCCCAACCTTCTTCGTGTTGCTTATGAACCCAACCTTCACGTCGCCTAAGACCCTCTTATAATCCACATCTTCCAGCTTGCAGGTTATAGTTATATTCCTACCGGAGACCTTGACGTAGACGGTAACAAACCTGTACTCAACCCATCTTCCACGTCTCATCCTCTCGATCCAGTAATACACCTTCCGGTCATGCGCTGTGACTATTACATCGGCTCCCTCAAATAATACTCCTCTTCTATTGTCCCCTGTCCCAGCCTTAAGGTCGAGGCATACCTGGAAGTCGTTCTTCGGCTGGGTTGGCTTCTCCTTCTGGGTTATAATATCACTCTGGCAGGTTATTATGAAGCTTACATGGGTTGAGTTTATGTTGTAGTAGCTCTCCCTTATATCAAGATGATCCTCCGAGACATCGTCCGGATCCGTCCCTAACTGGCACGTTGGGAGAGCCACCGCATAATTGATGAGATAATTGACCAACGGTAGGGTGAGGGCCAAGCACGCGAAGATTACACCCCAAACCCTAGAACCCAACGATATCACCACTTGAACTCCCTACCTGCGAGGGCCTCCATGTAGGCTTTCATCCGGACAAGCCCGTAGAGGGGTCTATAAAACAAGACAACTATCGGAACGAGGGGTACGTAGATTAGGTCCCTCCTCCTTGGAGAGAGAACCGCCGCGGCGGCCGCTATAACGAGTTCGTTCAACATGTAGAATAGGGAGGTCAGTATGAATATTTGCGGGATTAACCTGAAGTAGAATAGGGGCAGGGCTATAAGCCACGTTGCCCTCACGAAGAGGAGTATTATATCCATCAGGAGCATGTCCGGTGTGGCTATTAACCCTATGGTCTTGAAGTACCTCCTGAAGAAGACGTTCCTATGCTTTATAAGGGTCTGTAACTGTCCGGCAGTCCACCTCATCCGCTGCTTAACCCATGCACACCAACTCTCAGGGACCGTAGTCCATCCTATAGCCTCCGGGGCAAACCTAACCTTCATCCTGGTCTTGTGAATCTTCAGTGTTATGTCGAAATCCTCGGTCATCGTGTCCGGGTCGTACAGGCCTAATGACTCAGCTATCCTCCTCCTCACAGCGCCGAGGGCTCCAGGGATTATCATCAACATCCCAGATATGGCCTGGAAGCGCCTACCCATCTCCATGGCCATCAAGTACTCGTAGGCTTGGAGCCTAGTTAGGAGGTTCACCCTGTTCATAACCCTAACGTTGCCTGATACGGCTCCGACATCAGGGTTCGAGAAGGGCTTAACGAGCTCGGAGAGAGTGTGGGGTTCTAGGACCGTATCCGCATCCACGGTGACTATTATGTCACCCTTCGAGTAGAGGAACCCATAGTTCACGGCCCTAGCCTTCTTCCCGCTCGCCCTCTCCCTATGGACGAGCTTTATTAATCCCCTCTCCGCGAACTTGCTGGCTATCTCATAGGTTCGATCGGTTGATCCGTCGTCTACAACTATAATCTCCCTGTTGGGGTAATCCTGCTTAAGGAGGGACTTGATGGTTCTCTCTATGACCTCCTCCTCGTTGTGGGCTGGGACTATAACCGAGACCATGGGTTTGACATCGACCTCACTCCTAGGGGTCAACCTACTATACAACCCATGGAGCAGGAGGAATATCGCCTTCCCTATCGAGCGTGGCATATCAATCAATATAGGAACGATCAGTATGGCCACTATCTCCTCAGGTGTGACTTGGAGTAACCTCAAGAACTCATGGAACGCCCACTCTATGAGTTGGACGGCCATCCAGATAAGCTGGAGGAGGGATAGCTGTGTACTCATAACCTATAGCCTTCCACCATCCTCACGCAAGAGCTTCATCAACCATCTTAAGGAACTCCTTCATCTCGTACTTTATAGTTCCCACCGGGGCTTGCGGCTTCGAGAAGGCTATCAGTATGGCTCTATCCCCATTCGAGAGTATTATCGAACCCCTACGCCCCTCTATAACAGCATACTCAAGCCTCTCAAGCTCAGCAAGCTCGACGCTCCTCAAACCAGCTCTGATTAGGGTTGATGAGAGGCTCTCCATCCTCTCCCTATCGATATTCTCGGGGAGGATGGCAGAGATAACCAAACCCTGACTATTCGCGACCGCTGAGCCCTCCAGCTCCACGCTCTCCATGAACCTCCTCAATATATCGTCCAACCTCTCACCCTTCAGGGTTGGGGTGCTAACCCTCCTCCTAGGGGTTATCAACCTCCACAGCCTCGATGCCCCCCTCTCAACGTAGTCCGCCTTACCGGCCATCCTGAAGGTTGCGAGGTACTTCACGACAGCGGTCTTGCTTAGCCCCGTCTTCTTGGAGACCTCCAGGGCGCTCAGTCCGCTCTCAGACTCCTTCAATGCGTTAAGTATCTTAGCCTCATAACTCAAATCTCTTTCTTCCCCCTAACCCCACCATAACGCGGTGACTATAACTTACCATTATACACATTTGATATTACCTTAAGGTTTCCCTTTAACTTTTCCAGAGATACGAACTCCTTAACTTTAATAATGCGGATTCTCCATCTTATATTGGTATCAGTGTTGAGTCTTCCAGTATCTATCGAGTATCTCCGGACCCTAACTGAGAGGCTTAGAGTGGTTAAGGATAGCCTCAAACATGTGAGGGAGATATCTAGGTCTAAGGCGATTCCGGAGCGGATGCTCGATAGGATCGATGGGAGGCTTAAGGCTGAAGCCCTAGTCTTAGAGAGGAGATTGGTTAGGTTGTTTGAGAAGGCGAGAAAGAGCTTGAAGGAGCTGGAAGAGACCGTTAGGCTCCTAGAGAACTACCTGTCTAGGATCGAGATGAAGTACGCAACAGGGGAGATGGACAGGGAGGAGTACGAGAGGGAGAACAAGATACTGAAC
>QMYL01000183.1 GCA_003662645.1 Candidatus Bathyarchaeota archaeon | reverse complement strand
TAGGGCCTCCCTTAGGTGGGCTGGGTCTGGCTTCGTCGATGGGACGAAGTCCCTCGGGACTATGACGTCGAAGAACCCTTTGAGGCGGAACCTCTGGAGGATATACTCCGTGGCCTTTACGCCGTTTATGGTGAAGAGTCCCATCTTGAGGGACATCCCTTTCAGGGCTTTGAGGGTCGGTATAACCCCCGAGATCAGGTTTGTCCTCCTAGCTGCTTCGAGTTCGTATCGATCTGCTATTGAGAGTATGGCATCCCTAATCTCCCTTATCTCATCCTCACCCTTCCCGTTGTTCCTCATCGAGACCTCAGCCTTCCTGAGCATGTTGAAGACGCTCTCCTTCAGTGAGAATAGTGACCTAGGCAGACCCCTACTCGCTAGGAGGTTAATCACATCGGCCCTCAGAGTTTTGTAGTCAAGCTTGAACTCGACGAGCGTCCCATCGAGGTCGAAGACCACAGCCCTAATAGTCAAAGGCTTCACCATCCATCCACGATCAACGTAACTTCTTCATTACTTGAATAGGGTTCAGATATACCTTTCGGATTCACGGTTCGATACTGTTAAGATGGGGTTTAGAGGGGCCTGCCTCTTTGAGCATTCATAAAATCTTTGAGACTCGGATGAGGGCTCCTCCGTAAACTTTTGACCATCCAAGCCCCTGATTTGTTTAACAATAACTTTTTTCTTTGTTTAACAAAGAATTTGGAACGGAGAGATAGGCTAAGAATCCGTTATCTTAACAGTATCTCATGGTTCGGTTGTTATCGGAGACACCCTCTCTACGCATTGTTGCGCTTCACGGCGTACGGAGGAACTCCAACAAAAAGGATTAATAACCGTTGGGTTGATAGGAATCTGGAGGGATGGATTGTATGCGTGAAGGCCGGATCTGGCCCCCTGAGTGGAGGGAGTACACAGACCCGATAAGCGGGGTGAGGGTTCTACAACTGACAAACTATAAGGGTCACAGTTACCACCTATATTTCACAAATTGCGGATGGTATGATAGTGGCAGGAGGCTGCTCTTCGGCTCCGACCGCGAGAATAGAACGAACCTCTTCAGCATAGACCTAAAGACTGGAGAGATAACCCAACTCACGGATCTGGAGCCCGTTAAACCACCCCACGAGGTGCAGTTCCTAACGACATCAATAAACCCAAAGAGGGATGTAGCCTACTTCTGGTATAACCGAAGGATCACAGCCCTAGACCTAAAAACGCTCGAGACCTACACCCTATGGGAGATGCCGAAGGGCTTCCTACCGTCCATGCTGAACTGCACAGCAGACGGGAAATACGTATGCGCGGGAATATTTGAGGACCTATCGAACCGGATAAGGATCGATCATCTACGCGGTTATATGGTCGAGGAGATCTGGAAGGCGCACCCAATCAGCAGGATAATGCGTGTAGCAACCGACGGAAGTGAAGCGGATGTCATATGGGAGGAGAAGGCGTGGATCGGACACGTGAATACATCACCGACGCAACCGAACTTACTCACCTTCTGCCATGAGGGCCCATGGGATAAAGTTGACAACCGGATATGGGGTCTAAACCTCGATACCGGTGAGGCTTGGATGATAAGGCCGCGTGAGGATGATGAGACGGTTGGGCATGAGTATTGGCTGGTGGATGGAGTCCACATAGGCTACCATGGGAGGTGGCCTGATGGACAGAACATCATCGGGATGATACGATACGACAACACCGAGAAAGTGGAGTTCAAATTCCCCCATGTAACAGGCCACACGCACTCAAACGACTTCTCCTTAATAGTTGGAGATGGGGGGATAGTTGTTAGAATCTGGAAGTATGATGGGGAGGAGCTGAGGGGGCCACGCATACTCTGCATACACAGGAGCAGCTTCCACATCCAACAGGTGCATGTACATCCAAGGTTCAGCCCGGATGGAAGCCAAGTCCTGTTCACAAGTGACGTTACTGGATACGGAAACCTTTACCTCGCCGATGTCCCAAAGTTTGAGAGCCTACCCGAAATAGATGAGTTAAAACGTTAGAGGGGGCTGTGGAACTAGCTTCCAATCTTCATGTAGGGGTTTATATCCTCTTAAGCCTGCTTGGTATCGGGGTTCCAACATCCTTATAGGCCAGTTCTTCAAGTTTGGAGGCCCTAACCCCACATATTGGCGGGATCAAGTTCTCCTCCTTACCCAGTATAGCCCTTATGAAGTTCACATCCGGGTTTGGGCTTACCTTCGGGTATAGGCTCCTATCAACCTTGGTAATGCTCCCGTCACTCCCCTGGATGTAGACGTCATCCCCCTTGATAAAGACTGCACCCCTCGAACACCACACCCTAAGCTCCTCATCTACAGCCGTGGTAGGTCTTACATCCCCGCCGGAGAGCGTTATCGAGGCCAAAGCCCCATTAGAGAGTTCAACCGCTATAACCGCATACAAGTCCACGTCGCTTCCAGCCCTATCCATGAAGGCCTTAACCCTCACAGGCTCCGTATCGGTTAGCCATAAGATCGCATCTATCAGGTGTGTCCCCGAACTCCTAACCTGACCCCCACCGGAGAGCTTGGGGTTCAGGTAGAACCTTCCAGCTACTGTCAGGTTCTGGCTCAACCATCCCATTATGAGATGTGGCTCACCCAGGTCGCCGCTGAGGATCCTGCTCCTAGCATAGACGTACTCCGGTTTGCAATGCCTCTGATACCCGATCGATAGAACCAGCCCCCTCCTTTCGGCTTCACCCCTCATCTCCTCAGCTTCTCTAAGGGATACGGCCATAGGCTTCTCAACCAGAACGTGTAGGTTACGCCTCAGAGCCTCCATAACATGTTCATAGTGCAGGGTGTGGGGTGTACAGACTATCGTAGCGTCAAGCTCCAAAGAGTCCAGCATCTCGCTGTAATCCTCGAAGACCGATTCTAGACTTAGGGGTTCGGGGGCTATAACCCTGAACCTATTAACGTAGCCCATCAACCTCTCGGCTCTGTCCCTAACGATGTCACACAACCCTACAACCCCGGCCTCACCCTCATCTAAGAGGCTTAGCCCCCTGACATGCTCCCAGCTGATACTCCCACACCCCACTATCCCAACCCTCAACAAGTAGACCACCAACCGCTAAAGAACCTAGCCTTAACATCCTATTAAAGATTAAAGACAGCCTAAGGGAGAATTCGTGAGATGGAGAAGAACACTGAGAGACCCCTACAATTCACTCAACGGCGCTCCCAGATATCGAGTGGAGACCCATATCCTTGAGTGTGGGGGGCTTGTAACCCTTACC
>QMYL01000182.1 GCA_003662645.1 Candidatus Bathyarchaeota archaeon | reverse complement strand
TGATCATATCGCTCGGCATATAGGAGGCTCCTAGGATCGGCTCCCCCATCTTGGCGAGCATATAGATGAAGGCTGAGATGAGGGGTGCTGTGAGGATTGAGTGGGTTGCACGGCTTCTCCCGCCGCCATGATGTCCCAAGTCTATCACGAAGTCGACCGATGCTGCGAGAATCATCATGGCGATCGTTTGGAGGGGTGTGGCGCCTATAAGCTTCATCATCGTCGCGACCGATACGAGGGTGAAGAGCGCGTGGACGACGGTCTTCGGCACCTTAGAACCCCTCCCAAACCATTTCAGGAGCCCTTCTCGGAACCTTCGGGGGCGGGGTTTCGAGCCTCAACTCCATGAGCGCGCCCGCCTCCTCCTCCATAAAATAAGGGCGCAGGCTATTGGGATCGCGATCGGCAGGAGCAACAAAACGGCCTTCAATAGTGGGTTTGAGCCGAGTTGCCGGACCTCGGAGCCGGCTTGGTGGACGGCTGTGGGCCGTTGCCGGATCCGAATGGTTATCGGCTTCCCCTCGAACTCGACCCTCCCATCATATACCTTATCAAGGGTTCGGCTGTCTACGACCTGTATCCGATAGGTTCCAAGCCTCGCATCCACAACCTCTACTTCTCCGAGGCTGTCTGCCCGCAGCCTCTCGGTTCTATCCCACTCCGGGAAGACTATCTTCACTCTCGCGAACTCTAGGGGTTTTCCAT
Source organism: Candidatus Bathyarchaeota archaeon (assembly GCA_003662645.1). Lineage (GTDB taxonomy): Archaea > Thermoproteota > Bathyarchaeia > Bathyarchaeales > B26-1 > B17-G17. Next base: position 2,599 of record QMYL01000182.1, on the reverse strand, counting down.
CGCTGGACAGGATCTTAACCTTCATCCTTCCCAACGGCAGCCTCAATTCCTTCTTGGAGGCGAGCTCCGAGCAGTTGTAGGATCCCCTTAGGATGACCCAGCCCTTCGAGGGGTGGAGGATCTTCAAGAAGCATCGGCCGCCTGGAACCCTCTCCGCGCTGATGTACGCGGAGTATTCCTTCTCGAATGTCCTTCCAGCTGGATCGGAGAGTATATAATGCATCCTCCTCTGGCATCCATCTAGATCCCTCATCTCGATGTTGATGTCGTAGATGTCCGCCTTCACATCTAGCTCTTTGGCCGAGTCCACGCTCAGACCCCCGGAGTAGACCGTGACGTTTAACCATCTTACCGTTAGGTTGTATGATCCTCTTGGAACTTGCTCGAAGACGGCCAACCCGTCGCCACCGGACTTCCTGGTTGAAGAGGCTAGGGTAACTAGAGCGCCTTCCACAGGACTTCCCTCCGCGTCGAGGATTCTCAGCTTCACCTGGTAGATCGGGAGGATGAGCCTGTTAAGTCGCCCGGGCTTGAATACCCCAGATCCCTCGATCTGCTTCGAGAAGGGCTTGGAGTAGTTGAGGGCCTTAACCCTATACTCCGCTACTGGGAGCTGGCTCAGGTTTAGGAGGCCGCTGGGAGAGTATAATTCCGGTATAGTGGTCTCGGCCGTAGGCCCCTCAACGCTGAAGATGGCGCCTACAGGTCTCCCGGCGTCGTCCACGGCTTGGAGTAATAGGTCTGAGATGTTCAGCTTTATCATCGCCCTCGTCGAGGGGCTCCCTGGATAGTAGGTCGGATGATAGCCCGCCCAAACCCATCCATCATAGAGGTTTACGCCCTTGAACCATATCTCGAGGCTGTGGTTTCCCTCTGGGACGAGTTGGAAGACGGCTTCTCCACGCGAGCCCCTCTTCTCCACGCCGTCTAGGATGATGATCGCCCCGTCAACCCGCCTCCCCTTGAGGTCGGCCACCCCGACCCTGAAGTTGTAGACATGCGTCTTCACCACCCCCTTGGATAGCTCGTATGCGGATAGCTGTCCCACATATACTAACTCCTTCTCCTGCCTGTAGGTGCTGCTGTTCCAGTAGATCCTGACCTCGTAGTCGCCCTCCTTGAGCCTGTGAACGCTTATGGTCCCGTTCCCCGGCGTTACATACTCCCTTTTCTCGTAGTAGTGGATGAGTCTCCTCACCACGACCTTCGCCCCCGCTATCGGGTTAACCCCATCATGATCCACAACCGTCAGGTTGAAGGTTCTATAGGGGTTTATCTTCACCTGATCGACCCCCGATATCTTCAATCCCTGGAGGGTGTATTCAATCCAGCCCGGGTAGTCCACCCTGAGGTCTAGGTTTGGGGCGGCCTCGAAGTCTTCTGGAGGTATGTCCGGCGGCACGTATACCCGGAACTCTATGAGGGCGCTCGACTCGGGATGAGACCCTTCTAGGATGTATCTCACCCGGTCGAAGGCCTCCAATCTTATCTCGGTCTCGTTCTCGAAGATATAGGTTCTGGTTGTGCCCTTGAAGGGGAACCAGAGCGACGACTTCTTTATCGTTATCGCCCTCCCCGTGCAGACTCCGTATAGCTTCAGCTCGCCCGTATAGTATAGGTCGCCGCCATACCCTTTTACGGACTCGGTAATCCACTCGAAATCCTCTATCTGTCTGCTCTGATTCAGCTCATCTGCTCTGGCTAAGATCCCCTCGAGAACGTCTTCATGAACGTCTTCGAGCTCGTGGATGAATTCGGAGATCTTGAGGTCGCTTTGACAATCCATGTTCGTGATGTTCAGGGTCAGCGCTCCCCACTCGCCGGGATACAGCTCGGCGGGCTGGACACGTATATCGAAGCTCCACGTGGGCTGGGCTCCAGCCGGCTCGACAGCCGCTAGGGGTATGAGTAGCATGGCTATGATCAGGGCGATGGGCATCCACCTGCTCACGGCAAACGCCCCCTCTCTATCTCCCTCCCCACCTCCTGAAGGGCTTTCATAACCGCCTCGAATACCCTGAGATCCGGCTCCCCCGGATCTTCATCAGCCGGCTCTCCATCGAGCGCCGGCATCCAACCGTCTAATGCGTCTAGAATCGCGAACCTCACCGCCTCTCCCAAGCTGGTGAACCAACCCTCCTTGACCAGCCTCTGGAGCCCCTCGACGGCCCACTCGCCGACGCTGAAGGTCATGTGCCTTGACAACCCTTGGTTTTCCCGCCCCGAGTCCGAGTCTAGGAGCCGCCTATACCGCCTGACCAGCCTCCAGACTGCGTATCTCACCGCCTCACGCTTACTCATGAAGAGCCCTGCGTTTACCAAGTCTTGCAGGAGCTGGGCCAGCTTTGGGGGCACCGCTATGTGGAGGCTGTCCTTCCTCCCCTCCAAGCCCTCCTCAACCTCCTCGCGGCTGATGGATCCTCGGCTAAGAGGCTTGCCTCAAGCCTCCTCAGGATCTTCTCAGATCCCCTGCCGTACCTTCTCCTGAGTGTTGAGGCGAGGTTCTCGAGGAATCGCTCGTCGGCCTCCTCCACGATCAGGTTCACCTCGTTCCCGTCCAGGATCTTTGAGAGGTGCCTCGCCACCATCTCCCTCAGGT
>QMYL01000181.1 GCA_003662645.1 Candidatus Bathyarchaeota archaeon | reverse complement strand
TCGAATAGGAGGGCCTTATGGTCCCACAAGACCGGTGAGTACACACGTCCACGGATTACGTACCTACCGACCTCAATTGGATTCTCAACGTCACTAACGTCGAATAGTGAGATCTTCATCCCGGTGACGCGTACAGCGTCGTCGATGACCTCAGTCTCCATCCCTATGCCTATTATATGGTTCTCGTCATATGGGTGGAGGTACCTGGAGAAGCCTGAAACCTTCAGCCAGCCGAGAACCTTCGGTTCGGTTGGTTCGCTCAGGTCTATCACGAAGAATGGGTCAACCCTCCTGAAGGTGACGAGGTAGCATCTATCACCGATGAACCTGGCTGAGTATATGGTCTCCCCTGGGGCTATACCCTCAAGCCTCCCAACTATAACCAGGCTCTCGTTCAGGATGTATACATTATTCTTTGGCGAGGAGCCTCTTACAAAACGTCTAATGGTTGTTGCAACCCTAAGGTAACCCTTATACTCATCCATCGAGAACTGGTTTAGGACGTATCCAGGGACTACCCCGCTTGCTTCACAGGTTATGTTGCCCCCTTCTATGTGGAGTCTATATATCTCCGTCTTCTCCAGGTTGGTTACGTTGGTCCATTTCTGAGCCTCCTTACTCTCTAGTATCGTGTATACCGGATACTTAGGTATGGTGAGGTAGATGTTATCCAGCGATACGTATAGGACACCTGTTGCTCCGAGCAGGAAGACCTGGTAGGTTGGCTCCTCCAGCTCATTTTGGATGTTGATGGCGAGTATAGTTGTGAATAAGTATCTGTAATCTGTGGAGTTTGGATGGTATATCTCCGATGGCTCTATCCTCCTAGTGACCCCGTTGGATGATATGTATGGGAGAGGCACCTTATCACCGTAGATTAAGGCGGGCTGGACTACAACGACGTATACGTAATCTCCTATCATCCTTGAGTCAAAGTAGCTCCCATTCACAGCCACTTCCCTAACCAAGACGGGTTCATCGATCACCCCTAAATCGTAAATCTTGATGTACGTCTTAGTTAAGCCGGCTCCCCCTAGGGGGAAACGTATCGGACGTATCGGGCTGCTCTCCTCAAATATCACCAGCCTCAGGTTGTTGATGTAGATTCCCTTAACCGTGCCGTTCAATTTTATGCTAGTTAATACCTCTGCATCCTCCGGCGGGTAAGCCTTGACTATCAGAACCCTATCCTTCGAGACTAAGTATATGTGCTCTCCATCACACTTAACTATATCAGCCTCATCAACCCCCTCAACCTGAACATTCGTCCTTGAATACTCAACTTGGGAACCCTCAACTCCACCGTAGCCCTCGCCACCCGTAGGCTTAACTGAACCTTCAGAGGTTGAGCCGCCTAAAGTTCTGATCCCCTCTGCTGCGGGAATAGTCCTGTTGAGAAATTGGAGTAATTCCTCGTAGGATGAAAACCTTGATAGGGTGGGTTGATAACTTAGTGTTGGGCTTTGGGGAGTCTGGGTTAGGAGCGGCGAACCGCCGATTCTTAGTAGGATTACGCCTACGGTTACTCCCAGAAGGAGGGAGGCTAAACACTTAGCAGTTAAGCTTTTCAAATCCATCCGGAGCTTGAGGTCGCTGAGTCTGAGCATTCCGGTCACCGCCTTTAGGCTTGAATTAATCAAAAGGATTAGGTGGAGCGGTTTCTCTTAATACTATGCGTTAGAACACCCGTTCAAACCCTTTGAACATCCTTCCTTAAACTCTTATGTTGGTTATAAGCCTCAAAGAAGAAGATTGAGGAGGAGAATAGACACACAAATAGAACGAGTAGGTCCCTGAAGCTCCAATTTATAGGCCAAGCGAACAGGTAGACCATGAGTAAACCCAAGAGGAAGGCGCCATAGATAGTCATCCTAGAGATCAGTCGACCCCTTAACAGGAGGAAGCTCCTCAGGATGTCTATCCTAGCCTTCTCCTCGACTATGTACTTCCCCTCCCTGTTCTGGGTTATGAGCCCCATCTCCAGCAGGTTATTTATGTGGTACTGGACCAAGCTTGGTTGGGATAGCTTCAGCCCCCTCCAGATCTCCCTAACCCCAACCGGCTCCTTCGAGGTTAGGATGTACAGGTATATGTCCCATATAACCCCTGAGAGGTAACGCTTACCCTTCCCGCCCTTTATTATGACCACCCACCGCCTTACACAAGAATACTCCTGTTCAGCCACATTAATGTTACACGTTGTTTTGAGGTGAATAACGATCAAAGGGGAGGCCGCATACCCACGCCCTCATGCTTCATAGGCGCCCAGATCCGAATATACTTATACTTGTGATCCTTAGAGTTCGATTCTGGTGGTTAGCAAAGTTTTATATCAGGATCGCCGGAATATGAGGTGGGGGGTATTATTTGATCGAGAGGGTATCAACCGGAGTGGAGGGTCTGGATTTCCTAGTTAATGGCGGCTTCCCGAGGGGGAGCTTAATTCTGGTTGCCGGTAATCCAGGAACCGGGAAGACTATACTCTCCGCTCAGTTCCTCTATAGGGCTATCGTTGAGGGGGAGGAAAACTGCATATATGTGAGCTTCGCCGAGGATAGACGAACATTCTACCAGAACATGATGAACTTCAACTTCGACTTTGAGAAGCTTGAGGAAATGGGCAGGTTCAAGTTTCTCGACTTAACGGCTGTTAGGGAGAGAGGAGTCTCATTCGTACTAGACCTCATCTTAAACGAGATAAACAGGATGAAGGCTGGGAGGCTGGTCATAGACTCCTTCTCGGCGATGGCTCAAGCCTTTGAGAAACCGATAGATGCGAGAATAGTTATCCACCTAATTCTGAGCAGGATAGTCCGCCAGCTGGGATGCACAACCCTGATGGTGGTGGAGATTCCAACCGGCCGGGAGAGGATAGGGTTAGAGATCGAGGAGTTCATAGCTGATGGAATATTGATGTTGAGGGCTGGCGAGATAGATGGACGTCTCTTAAGGGATGTTGAGATACTCAAGCTTAGGGGTACACCCTTACCCGAGAGGAAGGCAGTATTCACTTTGAAGGGAGGCTTCAACGTCTTCCCACCCTTCAAAGCCAGACCGATAAAGGAGAGGAAGAGGTTCAAGCCCGTTCCAGACCCTCCAGACATGTTCTCAACGGGTGTACCAGAGATGGATGGGATGCTGTGTGGTAGCTCACCAAAGGGTTCAGCCGTACTCCTCGAGATAGATAGTCCAGTCTCAACCTTCCAGTACCACCTCATCCTGAACCCCATACCGTGGAACTTCCTCGTTAAGGGTAGGGGGGTCATAGTCATCCCGTCATCAGGGGTAGACTACAACATAGTTAAGAGGA
>QMYL01000180.1 GCA_003662645.1 Candidatus Bathyarchaeota archaeon | reverse complement strand
GCCATTCGCCGGATATACTCAAGCTCGCTTGGTGTGTCACTGCATATGAAGATGTCCCTTGGATTGCAGAGCTCGGCGCACTCGGCTATGAATTGATGAACATTCGGATTCCTTATCTTAGAGAGTTTCAAGTAGTCATCTCGGCTCAGCTTCGACCGGATCTTACTGATATACTCATTCACCATCTTACTTGTCACCCATGAACGGCGCCGTTCATCCCCGGCATCGTTTCATCTCTGAGGTTTGAGTGCTACCACACAATCCACTATCCCCTTATAAGCGATAGGATTTACCTTTTAAATTTTTCGGATACCGGCAAAGATAACCGTTAAGATAAAGGTTTGTCGGTTCTTTATTAGTGGGCTCATTGAAACTCCAAATATTGCTCTCAAAAACCATGCAGAAATTGCATTAGCTTATATAATCCCGTAACCATATTTCTACCTTAACCCTTTAGGCGCTCGTCTCTGAGAGGTGTTATTATAGGCCATTAGGGAATGATTCTTAGAAAGCCTTAGAGACTTCCAGAATGGCTCTCCTCCTAGGGAGCTGAGGAGGAACATCCCCCATATTTTTTAGATTTTTATTTTTGTCCTAGTGCCTTTTATGGCCGTCTTCATTATTGACTCGATTATGGCTATATCCTTATATGAGTCCGCTCCGTTCGAGATTGGCTCCCTATCTTCTATTATGCAGTCCACAAAGTGCTGAGCTTGCCTCTCGAAGGACCATGAGTGGGCTCCGTGCGGGTACTCATCCCTCTGGACCTTGCCAGCCTTATAGATGTGAACCTTGGCTGGGACGTTCCTTAAGAGTGGAGGTGGAGGCCTCACATCGATCCACCCATCTCTGAAATGTATTAGGAGCTCCTCGTCCCAGAAATCGGCTGAGAGTGAGCCAACCTCGAGTATGAGCGGGTGATCCCCATAGTCGAGTATGACTATAGACCCCCACGGCCACCTCTTGACGGACTCCACGGCCACAGGGTCGCCTAGGAAGTATCTCGGGAGGTTTATGTCGTGGACTTGCTCTAGGAGGGTGTTCATCAAGTCTCTGAGCTCTCTTGGTAGGAACTCTGGGAACCTCGGCTCTATCTCCGGGTACTTCTCATCCGTCTCTATCATGGGTTCGGCTGTTGGGCCGCAGATCCAGTCGCCCATGAAGATGTGAGATCTTGCGTATGTGACTTTGTCGTGCTTTATGAAGTCGTCGAAGGCCTCCTTGGCCTTTAATACACCTGGGTCGTAACGTTTCATGTATCCGACCATCAGTTTTAGGTTCTCCCTCTCTGCAAGCCTGACCATCTCCTCTGCGTCTCTGCTACACGTCGCCATCGGCTTCTCGGTAAAGACGTGCTTCCCGGCCTTCAGGGAGTCTATGGCTATCTCTGCGTGGACGAACTTGTTCGTTATCTCGACTACGGCGTCTATGTCCTCGTCCTCTATCAGTTCGATGTGTGATCGGTAGACCCTCGGTATCCCCCACCTCTTGGCTACAGCCTTGGCAAGTCCGAACCTCAAGTCGCTCAGCGCCACAACCTCGGCGCCCTTCACCCTCATAAATGATGGAAGATGGACGCATTGCCCCATGAAACCACATCCGATGAAACCTATCTTAACCTTCTTCATAGCACACCGGCCCTCCTCATAACCCTAGTGAGAGTTCTCAAGGCCTCCCTTGAGATCGTGGCTGGATCCCTCCTCCAATACTCCTCCCGAAAGATCTCGACGGACAGGTATCCGCCGTATCCTTTAGCCTCCAGCCTTTTGAGGATCTCAGTCAGTGGGATGACACCCTCACCGCAGTATAGCCTATTCCTATCAGTGAGTTCTTCCTTGGGGAGGTCTTCTGAGTCGTTTATATGGACCAAGATGAGCCTATCCCCGGGAATCATGTCTATATGCTCCAGGTTTCCGTCCCCACGATACCAGTGGAAGGTATCGACCATAAGGCCTAGGTACTCCTTACCGGCCGAGTTCACTATATTGATGGCCGTCGTGAGATCTCGGAACCACTCGAGGGCTATTTTGACCCCGTACTCCTCGCCAAGCTCGGCCAGCCTCCCAAGCCTGGTGGAGTGGGCCCAAACAACCTCTTCTGGGCTTCTATCTCCCGGATCCTCACCGCAGACGATAAGTGAGCTGCATCCAATCTCTGATGCTAGGTGAAGGTAACGTTCAGCTATCTTAAGCCTCCTCTTAAACTCTGTCTCCGAACACCATGCGAAACCCCCGAGGGCGCAGATCGATGGGGCGTCTAGGCTGTATCCATCGAGGAGGTCTATGATCTCTTGGACTGAACCCCTCTGGAGGAATTCGTCGAGCTTAGCTCTCCATAACTCCACGCCGTCGAAGCCGGCTTCCCCAGCCGCCTTAATATCCTCCTCAAGGGAGTAAGGCATAGTCGTAGCCCCGTTAATGCACGTCTTCATAGGGTCTCCCAGGCTTAGAGTGTCGCCAAACACTATTAAATTGTTTCGTCTTCGTTACTTGTTGTATAGTGATGAGCTTTGCCTCTTCCTCTTCCCCTTCCGCCTCCTGAACCAGGGGCGGACAGACTCGTGGCTGAACTTTTGTGAAGCCCCTCAAGACCCTAGCGACAACCCTACATGAGAGGCCGAAGTAGTACAACAAGGTGGATAAAGCCTTAACCTTGAGAGGCTTCCTATTCCAACGGAAGACTCCGGACCTCTCAACCCTACCCACCAAAACCGAAAAGGATCCAACACAACACCACCAACAAAATGAATAGAAAAACATATATATGCAACAAGGGAGGAGATAGATAAAATGTGAAGTTAAAATTGCATCAAAAGACTAAGGTATATGTGATATTCTCTTCAACCGGACTTGATCATAGAGGTTCTTGGGATACCGCTGACATTGAACAGAAAGTGATAAAAAATGAAGAGATACTTAGCGAGTTGGAGAAGAGATGTGAAGGGGTAGAATTTGTTGGGAAAATTAACATCATAAACGAGGAAGAAATGGAATTAATAAGTAGATTTCATTATGGAATGACTGAAGAAGAAAGGAATCTTATTTATGAAATCCGTGAGAATTCCAGAAGAAGATATGAATCTGCCATTAAGAATATAAAGAGACTAAGGGAAGATTTAGATGGGATACTTATCTTCGGTCCTCCATCACGCGAGTTGATATCGATCGGATTACCTATAATAGCGGTTTTTCCCATGTGGGGAATGTGGATGTCAGGATTCGATTTTAATGCTTATAAAGGAAAAAAGATTTTGACATCATGCCTTCCTGTAGTGCCTGACAGAGACAAACGCGCCTTTTCATCTAGACTTGATGATAT
>QMYL01000179.1 GCA_003662645.1 Candidatus Bathyarchaeota archaeon | reverse complement strand
GAAATCCAAGCGATGACGAGTTTATATTAATACCATTCGAAGCCATACCTATCAAGCAAAGAGTGAACCCTATTCTTTATGGCAGTCCTAGCCCTAACAAGCGACGCTCTATACCTGACGAGAGCCCTTAGATCCCTAACCTCTTTGGGGGGCGTAGGATTCAGCCACAAGATCACCCCTCAAAAGATATGCCGGAATCCAAGCATCAACCTTGTCGTTCTTAATCTTAGCCGAGGCAATAGCCTTCATCTTTAGGGGATTAGCCAAGACCACGCTGAAACCCCTCTCCTCCAAAACATCATACAAGTTAACCCACAAGTTACCAGTAGACTTCATAACAACCCTATCACCCATAGAAAGCCTAGAGAGAAACATAGATATACCAACGAAGTCATTCCTGAAGCTGAACTCATCAACGATCTTATCATCCTCATCAATGAAGGCAGCCCTATACTTCCTCTTGCTGATGTCAACTCCTATATATCTCATCCTCTCATTCATTTATGCTGGCTTCAGGCTGCATAGACGAAGAGCCTACGGGCTTCGGTCTTATTTCCTGTGAAGCCGTGGAGCATAAGTATGTCCGGCGTCTTCTCCTCAGGCTTTAGGACGTCAGGTTTGTGGAGTATGCCAACTAGAGTTTGCCCCTATTCTTAAAGGTCACTGGTTTGAACAACCGCTATCCCTTTCTCAGTACTTGTAGTCCAGGTAGTCTAGGAGTCCATTTTCTGAGGCGTAGTAGTAGATTGTCAATAAGGGTATGAAGCTCGAGGCGAAGGCGAAGCCCGGTCCGGGAAGCCCATAACCCTTAACGATGGAGTAGCCTCTAACCTCCTTTCGTCCAGCTAAGGCGCCAGCGCGCCTCAAGCCCCTATCCAGCATGTACTCGAGATGGTGGAGTGCAACCTTTAGGTATTTCTTGTCTCCGGTAAGTTCGTAGGCGTAGGCTAAGACCTCAAGTAGGTGGGGAGTTGGTGATCTCCGTTGTAGTGATGGCAACTCCTTGTAGTAGACTATTCCGCCACGCATGATTGAGTGTTTAAGTAGGTCATCCGTCACATCCACGATGAGCTTCTTGACTCTCTCATCCCCAGTTATCCAGTAGTACCGCATCAGGGAGCTTAGGGCTATGGTTATCATGAAGGGAACCCTAACCTGTGTGTGGCTCGTGTATGGGGCGAGGAAGGTTCCAAACTTCTCCTTCCACTTTAGGAAGTTCTCAACGATATCTCTCGATACGTCAAGGTAGCGCCTATCATACGTCTCGAGGTATAGGGCTAAGAGCGCCCTTAGAGCCCAACCGGTCTCTCTAGCTTGGTAGTAGCCTATACGTTTGAAGGCTGGCCTTTGCAGGTGTCTTATTATGTTCTCACCGATTGACAGCGCGGCTTCTAGGGCTTCTTTCTTCCCGGTGAAGTGGTAGTAGTCCAAGAGACCCTCAACCCATTCATGGGAGATCGTGACACCGCCGGTTACATGCCTCGCACTGTGGATTACCTGACCCCCATCGCGTAGCGGATCCTCGCTGTAGTGGCAGAGGTCCACATCTATCCAGTGTTGCGCAGCCGCCTCAGCTATCGACCTGAACCTCCTCTCACCAGTTCGGGCGTACTGTATGAAGAGAGCGTGGGGTGGGTCGTACTCGTTATTCGCCCATACGACCTCGCCTCTACCCCTACCCTGCTCGGTGTAGCTGACTTCAGGTCCATCCCCAAAGCTAAGCATGCCCAAGCCCTTCGCCCTGTAGTCTATCATGTCAACCAGGAAGAGCTCAAGTCTGTTGCACAGCCTCTTCGGGAAGACCCTGTCCGGCCATACATTCGACTCTGCATACCACCACTCTGGCAGGGTCGGCTGGTCTGGCAGTTGGAATTGTAGGCTTCTGAACGATATCTCCTCCAGGTCTAGGTTGGACTTATGGAAGTGAAACATCAGTTTGTGGGTTTTGGCGACGCCTTGTATGATCTCTATCGGCTTCTCGGTTGGTGGGTAGAGTAGGACGGTTATACCTTCACGGTCGACCTTTAGGGCCTTCGGGAAGTTCTGATGGGCTTGGTATATGCTTACAGCTACGCCTGCCCTATCGTCCGTTAAGTCTGCCCAGAAGTCTCCATAGAAGCACTCTTCTATATGTTCGCAGGACTGCCAGAGTATGGTCTCCGCGTTTATACACTTCTCCAGGGATTCCGAGCTTCTCTCTATATTCGTCCTGCAATATCCCTCACCTATAGCTAGGCGGGGTTCCCCTTCAGGCTTCACGTTTACCTTAAGCCCTATCTCACGTAGGAAGATCCTCGGTCTCCTCTCCCGATTTATAAACTGATACTCAACTTCAACGTACGGCTTTCCAGCGTAAGCTATTATGCGAACCCGGTAATCTAGGAGAGCTCCACTCGCGCTCCGGTGCTTCCCAGATAGGGTGACGACCCCTCTAACCGGCCCCTCCTCCTCGATTTTGACGTCAGCTTTATCCCCAGCTGTTGTGTAGCACTCCCCACCCTCTTCGGTGATATAAAAGCCTGACATGAAGCCTGGAGTCCAGAGTCTCTTACCCTCAAGTATGACCTCGTCGAAGAGGTTGAAGCCATCTTTACGGATCCTCAACTCGAGGGGTCCAGTGTTGATCCTAACCTCACCATCTGTCTCCCTTATCTGAACTCCAGGTTTCGGCGGTTCAGCCTTAGACTCCTCTTCGCCTATGAGGGCCTTAATCCTCTTCGATGCGTTTCCGGGCAGGTCTACCTGGAAGTGGGTTAGGAGCCACTTTATGCTGCCGTCGTCCCACCTGGCCGTTACATGCTTTTGGACGAAAATCTCATGGTCTCCATCCAGTATCTTTAGGTTGTCTGGGTTTGTGATCTGGCCCTTCCTGAATGGGAAGGCGGCTGTAACTGGTTCAGCGATCCTGTCATACTTCGACAACTTCTCGAAGTATAACTCTAAACTATTCATAACTCCATCGTCTACGAGGGTATTAAGGGTTGTAAGTCTATAAAAGATTTATCACATCTTGTACTCGGCGGTTATCTCCCCCGCTGGTGGAAGCAGAGAGTTTTTAAGGCGTCTAATATTCTTCGTGAATGATCCGTTCGAGACGGCCCCGATGATCTCGGCTATACTCTCATCTGCGGCTGCAAGCGCCTCAGCCGCAGCGTATGGGGGTTTAGAGACAGCCTCCCCCTTCATGCGGAGTATCCTGCATGCATACTGCTCCGTCAGGCCTAGATAATGCGGGTCTATCCCCTTCTTGGCGAATATAACTCCGATGAGCCTGACGTATCGTTCAGGCGGTATAACGGCTTTTGGCAGCTGGTAAAAGCGGCTGATCCT